>DAOVUK010000176.1 GCA_030632625.1 Gammaproteobacteria bacterium | reverse complement strand
CAGAGTTGATAAAAATTATTAAACAGGCCCTTTTGTAATAATTCAGTGTGCAGAGCGGCCACACCATTGACTGAAAAACTGCCGACAATAGCAAGATAAGCCATACGAACCTGCGGGATCTGACCTTCTTCAATAATGGACATCTGCTGAATACGTTTTGAATCGCCGGGCCAACGCATGGCAACCTGCTTTAAAAAACGCGAATTAATTTCATAGATAATTTCTAATAAGCGCGGCAGTAAGGATTTAAATAAGGGAACAGACCATCTTTCCAGAGCTTCCGGAAGTAAGGTATGATTGGTGTAAGCCATACTTTTGGTGGTAATAGTCCAGGCTTCATCCCATGAGTGTTCATACTCATCAATCAGCAGACGCATAAATTCAGCGATGGAAACGGTTGGATGAGTGTCATTGAGTTGAAAGCAGTTTTTTTCCGCAAACTGACTAAAGTCGCCGTGGTTCTTCAGCCACTCCCGAATGACGTCCTGCAGGCTGGCAGAGGCCAGAAAATATTGCTGGCGTAAACGCAGTTCTTTGCCGTTTTCACTGCTGTCATTGGGATAGAGCACCATAGTAATATGCTCGGCCGAATTTTTTTCTTCCACGGCTTCGGTATAACTGCCGGAATTAAATTCATCCAGATCAAATTCATCGGTGGCAGCGGCTTTCCACAGGCGCAGAGTATTAACAGTGCCATTCTGGAAGCCGGGAATGGGAATATCATAGGGAATGGCCAGTACATCTCGAGTACCATTCCAGTAAACCATCAGTTTACCTTCATTATTCCTATGGTATTCAGTGTGTCCGCCAAATTTTATACGCCGGGTGTATTCCGGACGCTCCAATTCCCACGGATTACCATTAAGCAGCCAGTGATCGGTTTCTTCAATTTGATGATTCTGCTCAATGCGTTGTTTGAACATGCCGTATTCATAGCGTAAGCCATAACCTTTCACAGGCAGCTGTAAAGTAGCACAACTATCAAGGAAACAGGCAGCAAGACGTCCCAGACCGCCATTGCCAAGTCCGGCATCCTGCTCACTTTCAGCAATTTCTTCCAGATCAAGGCCAAGCTGATAGAATGATTTCTGCACAGCCTCATTTAAATCCAGATTAAGCATGCAGTTACTGAGTGCCCGACCCATTAAAAATTCCAGTGAGAGATAATAGGTGCGTTTACAGTCAGAGTCTTCATAAGCATTGCGGGTCTTTTTCCAGCGCTCCATGAGACGATCTCTCAAAGTATAACCCAACGCGACATAAGGATAATGCGTTGCCATACAATTCTTATCACGTCCCAGGGTGTGGTTGTAATAATATCGGAAGCAGTCACTTAATGATTTAACGTCCATTCCCAGTGGCGGTACGATGGTTAAGTCATCAACAGGTTTACTTTTCACCATGCGCTTAAAATTGTTACTATGTTTATACATATAGGGACTCGTCTGGTTGAATTATTATTAGCTAGTGTTGCAATTTGGGTACATACACTACCTGATTCTTGCACTGAATTCGGGTATTATGGCTCAGGCCAGAAAATTGTCAAATAAATTTATTCAGATTTCCGCTGGTTTCTGGCTTATCTCTTCTTTTAATTCGGCCTCAACCAATTGGTATTCCTGTTTGATTTTATTGATTAACTCAAAGGCTCTGGTCTGATTTTTTTCTTTGGAATTGCATTCAGCTTGCTCACAAAGCCGGGCCAGTTTAATCGCGCCAAGGTTTTTACTACTGGATTTTATGGTGTGAGCGGTTTCTGAGAAAGAGGCCGCATCCATATCACTGGCCGACTGAGTCAGCAGTTCAATGAGAACCGGGGTGTTTTCCAGATAAATAGTGATCAGCTTGTGTAAGATGTCGGGTTGTTCGGGTCGTTGCAGTTCCTGTATGACATTCCAGGATTTTTGCTCAATTGCTTTTCCAGTGCCTGTTATATCGGCTTCTTTGAAAGTAATAATAGGGGGCAGATGCTGTTTAGTATCAAGCCATTGAGTTAATTTTTCAGCCAGTTTATTAAGAGTAAAGGGCTTGCTGAGATAGTCATTCATGCCTGAATGACTGCATTGTTTTTGTATACCCTGCCTGATATCCGCAGTCAGTGCTATGATGGGTAACTGGTCAAAATTCAGAGCAGGGTTCTTTTGCGATCGGATATGGGCAGTTGCTTTGAAACCGTCGATTTGCGGCATATGGCAGTCCATAAAAATTAAATCCAGCGGTTTCCTGGCAGCGATCTTTATTGCCTCGGCGCCATTGCCGGCAAGCAGCACCTGACAGCCTAAGATCTCCAGCATGGTTTTTGCCAGCTCCTGATTAACCAGGTTATCTTCAGCCACTAAAATCGTGGCAGAAAATTGTGCTGTTTCCTGAGCGCACGGGTGTTTTGTGGCGGCTTGCGGTAATAGATCGTTATCGCCCAGTTCCAGGGTAGCGGTAAACCAGAATGAGGCACCAAAACCATAACTGCTGTTGACGCCAATATCACCACCCATCAATGTGACCAGCTGCTGACAGATAGCTAAGCCCAGACCGGTACCACCAAACTCACGCGTGGTGGTGCTGTCAACCTGGGAGAAAGAATCAAAAATAATCCCCTGTTTCTCATACGGGATGCCGATACCGCTGTCATCGACTTCAAAAAACAGGCGGATGTGCTTACTATCGTTCTCATGAACAAACTCTGCCTGAGCTAATTCAGGAATGGAGCAACGTAGTATTACTTCACCTTTAGCAGTAAATTTTATGGCATTATTGAGCAGGTTTGTAATGATCTGCTGCAGACGGTTTTTGTCACCTATCAGTACCAGATGCTCATCTATATTAAATTCAGAGCGTAATATTAACCCTTTAAATTTAGCATCTTCAGTAAAAAGTTCTAAAGTTTCATGCAATAGATTGTGGGGTCTGAAAGCCTGTTTTTCCAGGGCTAATTTTCCTGATTCAAATTTAGAAAAATCCAGAATTTCATTGATAATTATTAATAATGACTTGCCTGAACGCTGCACAGTTTTGAGCAGTTTAATCTGTTTTTCAGTCAATTTGCTGCGCAATAATATTTCTACCATACCCAGAACACCATTCATTGGTGTTCTGATTTCGTGACTGATCGTTGCCATGAATTCACTTTTTACCAGATTGGCTTTTTCAGCAATATTTTTTGCCTGCAGGGCTTCAATGGTAATGCTTTGCAATTCCTGGTTCTTTTTATAGAGATCTTTGGTTCGAGCCGCTACTTTTGTTTCCAGACGCTGACTATAGCTGCCTAACTGGCTGTCACGTTGTTGAATTTCATTAAGCATTTCATTAAATACATCAACCAGAGTGCCATATTCATCGCCACTTATTTTTTTTGCACGAATATTGTATTTTTTCTCCAGGGAAACAGATTTCATGGTCTGCATTAATTCACTTAATGGCGTGGTAAAAACTCTTTGCAGCTTGGTGGAGATAACGATAACAATGAGAAAAGAGATGATAGCAATGGATGTGATGAGCATATAATAATCATTTAATCGTTTTAGTAATGCATTTTGCTGATAGACAATGTGAATTGAACCAACAGACTCACCCTGTAATTTAATTTCACGGCTGATCAGGTGGAAGGTGCTGCTGATGCTTGGTTGTCTATGGACATTACATTGCCAGGCATTGAGCTTTAATTGTTTGAAGGATAGCTTGCCTGTATATGCCGGTGAAATGTACTGGCTAAAAAGTTTACCATTGCTGTCACATAAACTGGTTGCCACGATATCAGAATGATTACTCAATGCTTTAAGTGTTTCAAGCGTGGCTTCTGAGTCATAAAAAGCCATAGCGGCAGCACTATTCCAGCCAACAACATCCGCTAATGCAGTGAGTTCTTTAATTGTGTCGGTATTGGCGCGTTGAGTTTCATTAAATATGACTGCTGATGAAACCAGAATCAGACTGATCGCTGAAGCAATACTCATCATTAAAATCAGTTTAAATTTTACTGATAAATTTTTAAATTTAGAAATCATATTTGTAAATCATCGACTATTTCATGACGGCTGGAATTATATTTTACTGGTTATTGTCAAAATACCTCATCAAAACCAGATTAAAACTATTTTTCAGGGTGCTGCCGAAATTAGTGAATGGGAAATCCTTTTCTTTATTAAAAGCGCATAATCAATTAACAGGACATGACTGAAAGTGTCCAGATTACAATCCATTATTATCCGGGATGTCAAAAAAACAAAATTTACAATATTATATCATTAATAAGTACTAATATTAAATATAATTACTGTTATGTTATCTTTTCTGGGCTGAGGGGTTTAGATGTCAGGTTTAAGTCTTTTTTGCTGCTTTTTTTAACAGGCCATGCTGCACGGCCATAACCGCCGCCTCGACACGGGAATGGATATTCAGTTTGCGTAAAATGGCCTTAACATGTAATTTTACCGTACCATCTGAAATATCCAGATTTCTGGCAATGACCTTGTTACTCTGACCTTCAGCCAGGAGAAATAAGATTTCTGTTTCTCTGGGTGTTAATTCAGAAAATGGACTGGGTTCTGGATCAGGGAGAACATGTCCCTGAACGACTTTAGCTAAAATAGGGGTTAAATCAGGTGCGACGACTGTTTTACCAGCGTGAATGTCCTGTAAAGCAGTCACTAATTCATCAGGCTGCATGCCTTTGAGTAAAAAACCCTGTGCACCACATTGCAGGGCTTCAATCAAATCACGTTCGTCGTCAACAGTGGTCAGAATGGCTATGGGCATTTCTTCGCCTTGTTCACGTAGTTTTTTTAATACCTCAAGGCCATCCATATCGGGCATACGCATATCAAGCAGCACCACATCCGGTTTTTTTTCACTGACAATTTTTAAACCTTCCTGACCACTGCCTGCACTGGCAATAACTTCTATTCCCATTCTTTCCAGTAAACCCTGAAGGCCTGCCCGAAAAAGAGTATGATCATCAATTAATAAAACGCGCATAATTTTTGTCTTTTTTGTTAGAAGCCATTAGCTAATTATTATACAGAAGTTTTTTCTGAACTCATTCAATCAGGGAAAAATTTAACTGATTTTTCAACAGCAACCTGAGGTGGAAATGTTAACAGAATTTGCGTCCCCTCACCAGACTCTGTCTCAATTGAAATCTTCCCGCCAATACGTCGTGCCCGTTCTTCCATAACACTCAGGCCAATATGTTCACCCAGACTATTGGTCATAGTGGGGCTTTCCATACCAATGCCATCATCCTCAATCAGTATTTCACAATTTTTATTGTTCGGCAAGGTTGCTGAATTTGGGCTGCGGGCCAGAATTCGGACAGTACGAGCCCGGCTATGCTTACCGACATTAGCCAGGGATTCCTGGACGATTCGCACAATCTGAAATTCCTGTTCTGATTTTAAATCCATAGACCATTCGTTCTGGAAGAAGATTGGAATGTTATGATTGGATTGAAAGTCAGAAATTAACTGTTCCAGGGCAGGAATAAGTCCGCGTTTGTTCATGGGTGCTCTAAAATGGGTAATAAGACCCCGTACTTCACGATAGGCCTCATCAATGCTTTCATGCAGACGAGTGACTTCTTCCCGTTCAACCGGTATTTTTTCCAGAATATTCTCTTCAAGAATGGTGACCTGGAATCTTAAACTGGCTAATGTTTGTGCCAGGGAGTCATGTAGTTCATGCGCTAGTAAGGTTCTTTCTTTCATGACAGAGTGCTGTCGGGTATCCTTGTCCAGACGCGCCTTTTCAATGGCCATACCCAGATGTTTGCCGATACTGGTTAATAATTCTGACAGGTCTTCACTCATATAGACATTGGGTTTATCAATAAAAAGATTATAAATGCCAAGGTGTACACCCTGATGTTCTAATGGTACGGCAATAATTTCCGCATCATCACCGTCAAATAACATGGTACCTGACAATTTAGTACAGTTTTTAATTGACACACTGCATTCAACCGAACCTTGAGTCAGTGAAGTACCACAAAGACAGCGTTTTATGGGAACAAACCGTTCTTCTCTGACAAATTGTTCATTCAGCCCTATTGATGCGACCATTTTTAATTGATCATTATCAGTACGTAAGCGTACTGTACCAGCCCGGGCATTGGTTAAACTGACCAGCATTTGTAAAAAGCGAGATAAAAGATCTTCAAGATCTTCGGAGCGGTTGATTGAAGTGGCCACTTCGTAAAGTATATTCAGAGAGTGATTTTTTTCTTCTACTTTGTGTATTTGTTTATCAACTTCAGACTGAAATTCGGCAGACAGGCTTTGCAGCTTATCACTCAAGGAGTTGATATCGACGGCCAGTTTAGCAAATTCACCTTTTTTGGGCATTGGCAGACGGGCACTGTACTGCTTTTTTTTCATTTGCAGTGCCCAGTTGCGCAAATGAATAAAAGGTGTGACCAGATCATGGCGGATTAAAAAGGAAATGCGAAAAATAATGAATAGCCCCGAAAGCAAAAATATCAGGTTGAGCCAGAGCAGCAGGCTATGGTTGCTAATAATATGATTGAGCTCTAAAAAATTGAGCCCTGAGAGGGCAATGAGCAGCAAACCCAGAGTGACAAGCGGTAAAAATAAACGACTGTACTTCAGTCGGATAGGCTGACGGCTTAAATCCTCAGATTTTCTGGCGTATGGTTTTATTTGTTCAAGAGGCATATCGTTTCTAGTGTTTTTGCTTAACGCTTAATACTATCTTTTTATTCTGTGGGTGCCTGGTAAGTAGGATCATTAGGATTCTTAAAAATAAATTGATTATCTTCACCTTCAATCTCAACAAAATCAACTTCCATACCATTGGTAATATCCAGTAAATCGT
>DAOVUK010000294.1 GCA_030632625.1 Gammaproteobacteria bacterium | reverse complement strand
CATTCTGGTCTTAACGCTAACCGCTATGCAGGTCATGCAAATGGGTTTTGATCCTGGATTGGGAATTGACGCTTATTTTCTCAATAAAGCCGCATCTGATGTCTCCGCTAAAAAAATAATTGAACTTGAAACACTGGAGCAGCAGGTGAATCTATTTTTAGATGTTGCCAATGGTGAGCTGTTATTAAAAGAAAGTTTGTATTCACTTGACGAGTCAGAGGCAATGATGGCGGAGATGGTTCGCTACTGGAAAGCGGGTGACGAAAAGAAAATGAATAAGTTGCTGTTTGAAGATGTGCTAACTGAATATCCTGCGTTTAGTGCGATATATGACAGTCTGATTTACCAGAGAAATGACCAGATGGTGTCAAAAATTGATGAAATGTTAAAGCAGCAGGGCAACTACTTCGTTGTTGTCGGCAGTGGGCACATGATTGGTGAAAAGGGCATTGTTAATGCGCTGAAAGAGAAGGGTTACGACGTGAAACGTCGTTAATGAATAATGAACAATGAATAATGAATAATGAATAATGAATAATGAAAAATCCGATAAATACTTGTTCCTGTCATCTCGAACGAATGTGAGAGATCTTGAACTGTAGTAGCTCAGACTTTATCTGCCACATTACAAAATGGCTTTATTATTGATCTGACTGTTACTTCAGAGATGAATGATTCAAAACACCACATATCAGACGTTGGCAAAATTTCACGAAAACCAGAAAAACATAATAAAGCCGACATTGGAAGAATAGTCTCAGGCACAGAAGGTGGGTGTGGTGGTAAAATCAAGACCGAAATAGATACCGTGAACACGGTAGAAAAAATCCATCAAATACCTCTGGATACACAAATGAATGAGAAATATATAGCCATGCAAGACAAGTTGCTCGACATGACATCGAACCCTTATTTGCTTACCGTCGTGGTGCTGGCGGTCAGTTACCTGGCTTATTTAATTGCCAGCCGAATTATTCTTGTATCACTTAATAAATTGTTTAAACATACGGCAACGCATCTGGATGATGTTTTTGTTAAGCAGGGCGTGTTTAAGCGACTGGCTTTTATTGTACCATTATTGGTGGTTTACCTGTCGGCAGAACTGTTTCCTGAATACAGTCATTACATCAGGCAACTGCTGTCTGCCTTACTGGTTATTATTTTTATTTTGGTCATGAACGCTATTTTAGATGCTGCCAGTATTATTTATAAACAAAGTAAGTTTGCCCAGATATTAAATATTAAAAGTTATCTACAGATAACCAAACTCATTTTAAATATTCTGGGTGGCATACTTGTTATTGCTATTGTGATTGATAAATCACCAGTCTATTTGCTCAGTGGTCTTGGCGCTTTAACCGCTGTTTTGTTGTTGATTTTTAAGGATACGATTTTATCATTTGTTGCCAGTATTCAGATACATTCAAATAATTTGTTCAAAATTGGCGATTGGTTGGAAGCTCCTCAATTCGGTGCGGATGGTGATGTTATTGATATTGCATTACACACCGTAAAAATTCAGAACTGGGATAAAACTATTTCGATTATTCCTTCACACAAACTCATTGATTCCTCGTTTAAAAACTGGCGAGGCATGTCAGAAAGTGGTGGTCGCCGCATCAAACGTGCCATTTATATCGACCAAACCAGTATTCGTTTTTGTGATGAGAAGATTCTCGAAAAATTTAGAAGTTTTGAAATATTGGCTCCCTATCTGGACTCAAAACTATCGGAAATTGAGGTTTCAAATAGCGATAATAATATCAACATGCAGACTCTGGTGAATGGTCGCCGGTTGACCAATATAGGCACGTTTCGTGCCTATATAGAGGCATATTTAAAAAATCACGCCATGATTCACCAAAAACTTACCTTTCTGGTAAGGCAACTTGCACCCAGCGAAAAAGGTTTAGCAATAGAAATCTACGTGTTCACCAATATTACCGAATGGATTGCTTATGAAGCCATCCAGGCAGATATATTTGATCATCTGCTCGCCGTACTGACTGAATTTGAGTTGCAGGTTTTTCAGAATCCTACGGGGAAAAACTTTGAGCAGTTAGGTAGTCATTAACCTACTCATTTGCTTCATAGTTATAGAATTTGTTATAGAGAAATCAGATATACCATGGTGATTATCAATTTATTGATGAAATGCAAAGTAAAATATTACCTGATAATAATTTAAGTGAAATTCCATCGGCGAGTATTACAATTTACATTACTCAAGAGTAAGTCGAATTATTAAGGCAAAACCGGACTCTTAATGTATTCTTTGCAAATGAGCGTTGTTTTACATAGATGAGATTCGCCGTTTCTGTCTCAATTCACCAGGTCACCACATAGCAGACATCTAGAAATTTGGTCTAATAGAGTAGAGCTGAACAAAAGGAGACTGTCATGTGTTTTTACTCAGGTCCTAAATAAAAACTCCTTTCATATCACTTTTTATATAACGTTGTAAATCACAGGCATTTTCCCCTTCCATTTTGATTATGTGTCGTGTTCAGTAATCAGATCTGCCATAAAGTGACCGACATTAATTCTACTGGTAGTGACAGCATCGAATATTGCGCTCCTTGTGGGTGAAGGGTGTAACTCGTACTCGGTAACCTCACTTTCATCGATCAACCCGTCCGGGCGAACTGCTGCCCATTCGATAACACTGTTTTTGACCAATCTCGGTACGCAAATATTCCTCTGCCTTCTCATTATCCACGTGTGGCGGTATTAGTAATCGAAGGAGACATATCATGCACTTTTGAGCAAATGAAATCGGCTCTGAGATATCATGGTTCCTGTTACCTGTGGTATTCATTAGTACAAACTTGACGGCATTATTCGGATGTTCGTCTTGATGGCATCGCACAATCTGCGAGTAGCGTCAGTCACCAATCTTCGGGGCTGACCGAAAATTCCTTTAAAACTCATGTTGTGTCCCTGGCACGAGGCTATAGCATTACAGCCTTTAACATGTTGCGCCAGTTCAGCATCGTTGAGATCTAGCACGCTTGCCTGGATTACTGATATATTTTCGTGATTAGTGATAGTTTTGGGCAGGTTGCCCATAGTCCGCACGATCACCCTGACTTTCTGCCCACGATTTAGCAGCTGTGCTACTAGCAACTGCCCTGTTGCACCACTTGCACCAACAACAAGAATTGTCATCTTATTTCTCCTTTAATTTCGTATCGGTATAGAATTTCATAGTTAATAGGAAGATAAAACCAAAATACAGAGTACGCAAGTAATCATCGAACTAACAGTTCGCAGGTGATTCCATTTTGTCCATGTTTTTAGATAGTGGGACCAAACATGGTTTGCGTCGACACTATTTGCATCTGTTCTCGCGAGTGTGTTGTTGAGCGGCACGTTAAATAAAGCAGTGCAAACAAACATGCCGACGAAATAAACTGCTCCTGCAACCAGCGTCAATTCAGAACCGGCTTCACCCCAATTAACAAAAGCAACCATAACCAGAAGCGCTGAAATCAGCGACGAACCAAAGAAAAGTGGCATAAACAATGATCGAAGTATTGTTTCATTGATGGAGTTCATTGCGGCAATAGATTGTGTTGTGTCAAGACTTCTGAATGCCTGCATGATAAATCCAGAAAATGCAAAATAAACCCCTGCGATAAGACCGCTGCTAAGTGCAGCGGCCCACAAAAGAACCGTAATAATAGATGATGACATCACGAAGATTACTTTTGCATTGCTGGATATTTTACGAGAGCAAAAATACAAATCAGTCCCATTACTATTTCAATAACAGCTGCTTGTATAAGTCCCTCAACTGGCATTCCATCGATCGCTATACTCATAACACGGGATAAGCCATAGGACAGATAAAGTAAAGTGGAAACCACTGTGGCGGTAAAGGCCAGTTTATCCACGAAAGCACCTGAAATTATTAATATCACACTTGACAACAATGCGCCCCCGGATGCTCTTATTTCATTCAACAAACTAAAGTTACCACCCAGCTCTATATCATATGTTGCATAGAAGGCCCCAGGTGCAAAGAGTATTGCTGCACCAATTCCTGATGCGATCAGACCAGAGATAAGCAATATGGTTTTAAGTACGTTTGAGTTTTTCATGTTCTTTTACTCCTCTCGCTAATAAGCAAGTCCTTGCACATACACAGAGACTTATCTAGATAAAAAACATTACGCAGATTGCTTCTGCATTAAATTGTCCCAAACGCCAGACGCCATCGTCTTCTGTACATAGGTTTTGAAGTCTGTAGCCGGTCGACCAAGAGCCTCTTCAACACCCGGCATCACATTGCAGTTTCTTCCGTCAAATACCACGGTAAATAATTCACGCAGCAACCATTGCAGGTCTTCTGGTGCTCCCTGTTCGTTTAAAGCATTGATATAGGCATCGACCGGGATACTGGTGTATTTTATGGGTCGGCCAAGTGCCTCAGAAATTTCTTCGACGCATTGAGCAAAGGTTAGTGCAAGTGGGCCAGTGAGTTCGTACAGTTTATTACGATGTGCTGGATCGGTTAACGTAGCAACCGCAACATCAGCAATGTCATCTGCATCAACAAAAGGTTCAAGGGTGTCTGCGGCAGGCAGGACTAGTTCACCGGACAGGATACCATCGACCATAAAACTTTCACTGAAGTTTTGGCTAAACCAGCTGCACCTGACTATATTCCACGAAATACCACTGTCTTTTAGGGCTTGCTCTGCGCGTTGTGCGCCTTCCTCGCCTCGACCTGAGAGGAGCACGATGTGTTCCAGGCCGTTTTCACGGGCGATTCGTACAAACTCTTTAATCGCGGCTTCTGCATTGGGTACAGCAAGATCCGGCTGATAGGTGACATATGCACTACGAGCGCCCTTGATGGCAAAGGCCCATGTCGCCGAATCCTCCCAATCAAATGATGGCGTGGTTGACCTGGAAACGGCACGTGTGTCATAGCCAAGGTTTTGTAGGCGCTGGT
>DAOVUK010000331.1 GCA_030632625.1 Gammaproteobacteria bacterium | reverse complement strand
GCTTTAAATACTGTAGGACAAACAGAAAATTCACTCATAGTTTTAAATCATGTGCTTGATAATAATCCCCAAAATATTGAAATCCTCATTGCACTGCTTAGTTTTAATCGGGATTCAGGTAATTATCCGGCTGCTTTAAATTATGCAAAAAAATTAAACATGATAATGCCTGATAATGTGGACATTCAAAATCTGATTCGCGAATTGTCAAATAAAAAATAAATCATTCATTCAAATACTGCTGCATTATGATTAAATTGCCTTTTACAGGATAAAAGGCAATCCATTGATTAACAATATGTGCCAATTCCTCAAACTATCAAATTTATAATCATGCAGTACAGCGATTTTTTATGAAATTTTATATCCGTATAATTTTTAATATTGCGTTTTTTTGATGTCCAGTAATTTTATTTTAATTCATAATAACAACTGCTCTTAATTTAATATATGTGTTTGTATAGGGAAAAATAATATGCCAATAGAAGTAATAAATTTCAAGGTAAAGGTTTTTATTGTTTCGGTGATATTTATACTGACTATTCCATTTAACGCCTCAGCAGCTCAGTATGATGCTTCTCAAAAAGAACGTTCAACAACCCAAGCTCTGCTTTCCCTCAAAGTAGCCGGATACGACTTTGAACGACTTGCAGCACTATTTGACGGTCAAGTCAAAATAGAAGGCTGTGATGCTATATTTCAAAAAATGGGTATCGGTGATATGAATACTGATGCATTCTCTGGTCCCCAAACATTTGATGTAACGGAAATAGGTCTGCATCCATTTATGCTTGCCTATGCCAATGACAATTTTCGTGACTATACCCTATTGCCTATATTCCCGCTACGTCTCTTCCGTCACAAAAGTATATTTATCAGTACAGACAGTGGTATCAAAACACCAAAAGACCTTATAGGGAAAACGATAGCCTCTCCTGGATACTCTTCTACTTCTCTCACATGGATTCGAGGAATCTTGCAAGATGAATACGGTATCACACCGCAAGATGTTAAGTGGATCACTTCAACAAAAGATTCATCAGTCGATATGGCAGGAAAAATATCCAAAAATGAACAGATAATACCTAAAGGAATTATTATAAAGAGTGGAACCAAAGGCAAAGATGAATCTGACTTGCTTGTATCTGGCGAAGCAGATGCACTTTTTCATGCAGCTGAACCTAAAGCATACATAGAGGGTAATCCTAAAGTTACTAGACTTTTCCCTGATTACCGTAAAGTAGAACGTGCTTATTATAAAAAAACAGGTATATTCCCTATCATGCACGCTGTAGCTATAAAGACAAGCTTGCTCAAGAAACACCCATGGCTTGCCAAAGCAGTGTTTGATGCCTACTCTCAGTCTAAACCACCTGCGTATAACTATATGACAAACCAGGGTTGGGTTAGCGATATGCTTCCCTGGTATGCTCAAGAACTAACAGAGACCCGTGCTTTGATGGGAAAAAACTTTTACTCTTATGGTCTTGAAGCTAACCGTAAAACTTTGGAAACTCTCTTTAGATATTCTTATGAACAGGGGTTGACAAATCATGAATTAAAAATTGATGATCTTTTTGATCTATCTGCTCTTAATCTTAGCGAGTCTAAGTAGTGTCCATCCGTAAAGGGATTCGCCTAAGAAAGCAATTAACGGATGGGCACACTTTAATCAGTATATCTGATTGTCGATTATTTCTTATAACCTGACTCTGTTCGTAAGATTAATCTTGCAACAAGCTTAAAAGAAAAAAGTACAAAAAACAGAAAAAATTATGATCAGTTTTTCCAATTTTAAAAGACTGATAAAGATTCCGTTTAGCCTTTTTTTAGATTGAACTATAAAAAATGCTATTTATGGATGGGCACTAGTTAATATTAATAAATTATAGGTGGAATTCAAAATTAAAAACTCAATAAAATTAAGTCTCCTGATAGTTGTACTGTCGGGTGTAATCAATAATGCTATGGCCAGTGAATTAATGGTTTTTCCCGCAAAAGACCAGAGCAATGAACAAATGGAAAAAGATAAATTTTCCTGTTATGGCTGGGCTAAAGGTGAAACGGGCTTTGATCCAATGAAAACTCCAACCGCATCAACGCCCCCGCCATCACAAGCAAAAAAATCAGGTGGTATCGTTAAAGGTGGTGCAGGTGGTGCTATTTTGGGTGGTATCGTTGGCGGTTCAAGTGGCGCTAAAAAAGGTGCTGCGGCTGGTGGCCTGGTGGGTGGTGTTAGCCAAAGTTCTTCAAATAAAAAGACCGATCAGAAGACAGAACAATGGCAGCAGCAAGAAGCCAGCAATTACGCCAATAACCGTAATAAATACAACCGTGCTTATTCAGCTTGTCTTGAAGGCAAAGGTTACACAGTAAAGTAATAGAGTCGCACTAATGAATTTTAAAAAATATATTATCCATGCCGGTTTAATGATCATTACACCATTTGTCAGCGTGAGTGTATCAGCTGCAGGACTCTGGCTTTATGAAGCAGCAACACCTGAAATGGGAACTGCATCAGCTGGACGAAATGCAACGGCTAATAGCGCCTCTACTGCTAGTTTTAACCCTGCAGGTATGACCCGGCTGGAACGTGATGAATTAATGATCGGTATCCAGCCAATGTATTATAAGGCTCGTTTTGATATTGATGATGGCTCCGGCTCAGGTGGCGGAGATGGGGGTAATGCCGGTGGCTGGGTTGGTGTTGCATCGCTAAATTATGTACATGAACTGGCACCTGATTTAAAACTGGGCATTGCAAGTGGTTCATATCTTGGTCTGGGTCTTGATTTCGGTTCAGACTGGGGCGGGCGTTACTTTGTCACAGAGGCTGAGTTTTTAACCTTTATGACAGCTGTAAATCTGGGTTACAAAGTCAATGAACAACTGTCTATTGGTGGTGGAGTCAATATTGTTTATAGCTCATTGACTCAGAAAATGCAATGGAACAATCCCGGCACAATTCCTGATAGCAAAATTAAGATTGATGACTCTGATGTCGGCTATGGTTTCAATCTGGCTTTATTATATGAATTTTCTCCCTCTACACGGGTAGGACTGACTTATCTGTCAGAAGTTGAGTTTGATTTTAAGGATGCTGTTGATACTTCATCATTGGTTGGTGGTTCTGGTCAATTGTTTGCTGATGCAAAAGTTGATCTTGAAATGAGCTTACCTCAGGCCGTATCTTTAAGTCTTTTTCATCAATTAGATGAAAAATGGGCCTTGCTGGGCAGCGCAGGCTGGCAGGAATGGTCAGAATTTGGCAAGACTGATCTAAAATTTTCGCAACAGGGTAAGCATCAGGATGATCGCGATTTTAATGACACATGGAGTCTTGGTGTGGGATTTCATTATCAGTTATCTGAACCCTGGATATTAATGGCCGGAGTGAATTATGACAGTTCCCCTGTGTCTAAGAAAGACAGAACCATTGATATGCCTCTGGACAGACAAATTCGTTATGCTTTTGGTGCCAGCTATCTCTATAGTAATGATCTTACTATTTCAGCTGCTTATGAGTTTATGGATGCGGGTAAAGCAAAAGTTGATCAAAGCGGTACGGCAACGCAAGGAACATTGAACGGTGAGTTTGAAAAAAATTATCTTCATATTTTTAATGTAAATGCCAGTTGGAAATTTTAAAATAGAAATTATCCAAATAATTAAAACTATTGATAAAACCACATTAGGTATCATCAATCTGCAGATAATAATTGATAGTGTCTATACAATTTATGATGAAATGAAAAAGTACAAGGCAATTAACTTGTCTTGTATCCAACAGTAAACTACCATTCAAAAATTATCGCTGACTACCTGAAATGGAAAACTTTTCCCTAGGGTGCATGATAAACACCAGTTGTTTCATGGGATCCTATTTTTTGTTTTGCCTTCATTATATTCTTATTCCAAACAAAGTTTACAACACTTGATGTGCTGCTTATTTTGTATGAGAGGGTGGTGGCGTTGAAGTGGTGGGTACTTTCATCGGGTCAAAACCGGTCTGACCTTTTGCTCAGTCATAACAGGAAAACTTATCCTGCTCCATTGTTTCGTTGCTTTGGCCTTTCTCAGGAAAGATCATTAAATCATTAGTGCTCATATCTAAACATGATCCCGGTATCTTCCGTGGAGGTAAAAATAATCCTTCTAGGGGGGCATGTTACTGCTTTCACCATAATTCAGGCTTTAAGTAGGCATTTGATTGGTATCGGAAATAATGAACCTTACGAATGGGATATTGGCGCAGGAGCACGGCACATAAACAGAAAGCTTATGGCCGTGTAGATGTATGTATGCTTTACACTTCCTCTTTATATTCCACCTTGAAGAAGATCGAATACAAGACTGGTACAACAATCAGCGTCAGCACGGAAGCAAATGCCAGTCCTGACATAATGATAATAGACATATTCACAAAGAACACATCCGATAACAGCGGCAGCATGCCCAG
>DAOVUK010000376.1 GCA_030632625.1 Gammaproteobacteria bacterium | reverse complement strand
GATCCCGGAACTTGTTCTGATCGGCCATCACCTCCTGTTGAGAAAGCAGGATTGCGATTTCTTCATAACGTTCAGAAAGTGTTTCAAGTTTATTTTGTATTGAGGGTTTCACGGGAATACTCTTAGCGGTTAAATGGGGCTGACTTAAAACGGTGCTTTACTGATCGTCAGTTTGCAGATCAAATAGTTCAATGGCAGCATCAACCAGATCGGTGCGCCCATCCATACCCGCCTGTTTAATTTGTACACAGGGTTTGTGGATAAGCTTATTGGTGAGTTGTCGAGCGACATCATTGAGTACCTGCTCAACCGGTTTGCCATTGTCTAGTTGTTTTTTTGCATTTTTTAAAACAGTGTCACGGACGATTTCCGCCTGTTCCCGGTATTGGCACATGGTATTGATTGAATTCAGTGAACGCAGCCAGTTCATAAAATGAGAGACTTCAACTTCAATAATATCTTCCGCTTTAAGAGCTGCTTCCTGGCGTGATTTTAAACCTTCATCAATAATTTCTTTCAGATCGTCAACCGTATACAAAAAGACATCTTCCAGTTCACCTACCTGCTCTTCAATGTCTCTGGGTACGGCAATATCGACCATGAAAATAGGGGCGTGCTTACGTATTTTAATAGCGGCTTCAACAGTACCTTTGCCTAAAATAGGTAACTGGCTTGCCGTTGAACTGATGACAATATCTGCTTCAGCAAGATGTGTTGGTATTTCACTCAAAGCAATGGCATAACCATCAAATTCCTGAGCAAGAGTATGTGCTTTCTCTACGGTTCGATTGGCAATAATAATGCGTCCAATGCCGGACTCATGCAGATGCCGTGCGACCAGTTCAATGGTTTCACCCGCACCAATTAACAGCGCAGTATGCTCTTGAAAATCACTGAAAATTTGCTTGGCAAGACTCACAGATGCAAAGGCAACAGAAACCGGACTGGCACCAATGGAAGTATCAGTACGAACCTGTTTGGCACAGCTAAAAGTATGCTGGAATAATTTGTGTAGAAACTGGCCAATTGCGCCATTATTATTAGCCACTGAAAAGGCAGATTTTAACTGGCCCAGTATCTGAGGTTCGCCGAGAACCAGAGAATCCAGGCCGCTGGCCACTCGCAGCATATGCTTAACCGCATCTTTATCAGGATGCAGGTAGAGATATTCTGAAATATCTGTATCTGCCAGACCGTGATGTTTTTTGAGCCATTGTATCAGAGCATGAGTGGCATCTTCGGCACCCTCGTCATCACAGTTGAGCTGGCAATACAACTCTGTGCGATTACAGGTCGACAGGATAACTGCCTCATTAACGGCAGCCTGAGCGGTCAGATCTTTTAACGCATCAGGAATGGTATCCGGTGCAAAAGACAATTGTTCCCTTATTTTTACAGGAGCAGTTTTATGATTAATACCGAGTGCAAGCAACGACATAGAATGTGTATTATAAGCCTTTAGCCATTATGAGATCTGTTTCAAATTTACTGATTAAACACGGCATTTTGCGCAAAATTTGCGCAAAACTCAAGTAATCTCTCATTATTATTATAATTTCAGTTATAATTATATAGATTGTGATATAAACATAATAGCCTTGAACTAACAAAAAAGTCTTGAGCGAGCTTAAAGTTATCAAATCTATACTGTTTTTAGCAGAGTTTTATGGGAACTTAACAACAAAAAATGGTTCTAAATTGGAGTGTTGAAGTTCCTGGAACTGGCGTAAAAACTGATCTGAAGATGTTGCCCCTGGTGAGCGAGTTTGAAAAAGTTAATTTAATCAATGGATTGGCCTGATTTGTTCTAATTATACATGGCATGTGGAGAAAAAATGTATTCTAAACAATTTGTAAAACTCAAAAATTTTAACTCAAAAGCGTTAATCATGAGCTTATTACTAGGGCTCATTTTAAGCGGATGTGCTATCAATTCGGAACAGGCTCAATCTCCGGACCCGCATAAAAATTCAGGTGCTGACTCGGGAATTTCTTCTGTTTCCGATGCAGCTCATCCTTCAACTAAGAAAAACATCGCCAATAAAGAGAAACTTTCATCTCAGGTTAAAGTCGGGCAACCTGCTCAGGAATTAACGCCGCAATTACTTTATGATCTGATGCTGGCGGAAATAGCCCTGCAGCGAAAGGATTATACACTTGCTTTTGATAAATACTACCAGGCGGCCAGGCAGACGAAAGACAGTCGTTTAGCCAAAAAGGCCACTCGCGTCACTCTGTTTTCAAAAGATGATGCGCAAACCTTTAAAGCAGTAAAGCTATGGTCAGAACTTCAGCCGGAAAATATCGATGTACAGCAAATCTATGCTTCTTCACTGATTTCACAAAAACAGGATGATCAGGCACTGCTTTCTTTACACAAAGTGATTAATTTGAGTGACACTTTTGAGCAGGGTTTTAAACGGGCATTTTCAATTATAGAGACAGTTGAAGAGCATGAGCGTGCCAATAATCTTTTTGTCCTGTTAACCGAAAATGACAAAAATAAACCGATTGTTATGCTGTACCGGGCAAAACTGGCTTTCAAATTTGTTGATTACCCGGCGACTGAAAAACATCTGAAGAGACTACTTGCTATTAAGCCCGGTTATCTGGATGCACTGTTGCTTAAAGTTGAATTACTTAAGAAACAAAAAAGAGATCTTCAGGCGATTCAAATCCTGGAAAAAGTATTAGACAAATTGCCGGAAAATACGACATTAAGGCTGGAACTGGCTAGATTACTGGTTAAAAATAAACAGTTTGAACAGGGTTTAAAACAGGTTGAACGACTGGCAAAAAAAGAACTGGCGCCGGAAGTATTGTTTGCCATTAGTTTGCTGGCAATAGAAATGGACCAGCTTGATGAAGCCAGACAATATCTGGAGCGTTTACATCAACATCGTTTATATGCCAGTGAATCTGCCTACTTTATTGCTCAGCTTGAAGCTGGCCGGAAGAATTATAGCGAAGCCGAAGACTGGTTTAAGCGCGTAAGAAACGGCAAATATACCTTTGAGGCTTATCTGGGGCTGGTTATGGTTTATTCACAGCAGAAAAAGTTTGATCAGGCATTTAAACTACTGGAACATTCCACTGCGAATAACGATAAACAAAGTACCGAGATTCTGCAAATCAAAGCAGAAGTTTATGCTCTTGCCAAGGACTACACCAAAGCATATGAGATTTATACACAAGCCGTAAATTTAGCACCAGATAATCATGATATCCTCTATGGTCGGGCAATGCTGGCGGAGAAGTTTGGCCGAATTGACCTGCTGGAGAAAGATCTGCATACTATTCTTGCTGTAAATCCTAAGGATAATCAGGCTCTTAATGCTCTAGGTTATACCCTGGCAGATAGAACAACTCGTTATCAGGAAGCTTTGCAGTATATTGAACGGGCATTGGCAATTAACCCTGAAGATGTGGCCACTCTCGATAGTATGGGATGGGTTTTATATAAAATGGGTAACCATAGTGAAGCACTAAAATATCTGCAGAGGGCTTATGATAAAGATCCTGATCCTGAAATTGCCGCCCATTATGGTGAAATTCTCTGGGTAGCCGGACAGACTCGAAAAGCCAAAGTAATTTGGGATAAGGCTCTAAAAGTCGATCCTGAACACCGTGTACTGGTTGGTACAAGAACACGCTATTTAAAATAATAGCCATCAAGAATGAGTTTTTTGCCTTTTTTAATGATAAGAGCACCAATAAGTGGATCATCGCCATTAAGACCGCTGTTATTTAAAAAAGGGGATATGGCCATCTCCCCGTCAGTTATTTTAATGCTGACGGTGCTATTGTTTATTTCGGGTTGTACAACAACTGCGTTGCGCTCATCGGACCCAGTATCGGAACAGGATAGTGCATCAATCCAGCAGCAACTATTGGCTGATATTCCCGATAGCTGGACTATCATTGGGCGTATCAGTGTGATTAACGGCCAGGAAAACTGGTATGCAAAATTTATCTGG
>DAOVUK010000427.1 GCA_030632625.1 Gammaproteobacteria bacterium | reverse complement strand
GTACAAACCTGTATAACTTCTTTTGCTAAATCAACACCAATCATAGTATTCTTCATGTTCTGGACTCCTTAATATATTTGTTTGAGAGCTAATATAATACTCCACCTGTTTGGTTAGGGTGGGGGAGTCCAATTATCTGTTGCCACAACGCATATCGCCATGGATGGCGTGTAGTAGAGCAACGCAGGAGCAGTTGCCGAGAAGGCAGACAAAAAGACAAGTCAGTTGTTGAAGTTATTTCGTGCACGTTCCTAAACCCGTACATTGATATAAAAGCGTTCATCATCAATGATGAGTATTTTAGGCAGGGTTTCCATACGAAGGGTGGAGTTGATTTTTTCAACAGTGCCTCTAAGTCAGAGTATTTTTGTCAAGCACTTTTATTCCTGAAACGGGATGCTCCTCAGCTTTTGATATGAATTATCAAGTTTAAATAGAAAGTAACCTTTTTGAGAATAATATATGTAATGTATCCACAAAAATGGTGCTAGTTTACAGCTTAAATTTATTCAGTAAGGAGGTAGCAATCGTCTAAACCCATGCCCTGGCACCTATACCATAAAAATAGGTATCGCGCCGGGGGCGGCACGCCTGCATTTAGAATAATGATTCCCACATTTCATCTACACGCTTAACTACATCATCTGACATAACTATGGGTTTTCCCCATTCTCTATCCGTTTCACCGGGCCATTTATTGGTGGCATCGAAACCTGCTTTGGATCCTAAACCAGAAACGGGCGATGCAAAATCAAGATAATCTATCGGTGTGTTTTCCAGAATAGTTAAATCACGGGCCGGGTCCATCCGTGTGGTAATTGCCCAGATTACATCCTGCCAGTTACGTGCATCTATATCATCATCAACGACAATAACGAATTTGGTGTACATAAACTGGCGCAAGTATGACCATGTACCTAACATGACTCGTTTGGCATGACCGGCATATTGTTTTTTCATGCTGATGACGGCCATACGATAAGAGCAACCTTCCGGAGGGAGATAAAAGTCGACAATTTCCGGAAACTGTTTTTGCAGGATAGGTACAAAAACTTCATTCAGGGCCACGCCTAATATGGCCGGTTCATCAGGTGGTCTGCCAGTGTATGTGCTGTGATAGATGGGGGCTTGTCTTTGGGTGATTCGCTCCACTGTGAAGACGGGGAATTCATCGACTTCATTATAGTACCCTGTATGATCACCATAGGGGCCTTCTGCTGCCATTTCATCGGGATAGATAAAGCCTTCAAAAACAATTTCTGCACTGGCAGGGACTTGTAAATCATTACCCAGGCAGTTTGCGACTTCAGTTTTACTACCACGTAATAATCCGGCAAAAGCATATTCAGATAATGAATCCGGGACTGGGGTCACTGCAGCGAGTATGGTTGCAGGATCTGCACCTAAGGCAACGGAAACAGGAAAAGGCTCGCCAGGATGGACTTCTTGCCATTCTTTTAAATCCAGAGCGCCACCGCGATGGGCTAACCAGCGCATAATGACTTTGTTTTTGCCAATAACTTGCTGGCGATAAATCCCCAGATTTTGCCTGTCTTTATTGGGGCCTTTGGTAATGACTAATGGCCAGGTAATTAAGGGCGCGGCATCATCTGGCCAGCAGGTTTGAATAGGGAATACACTGAGATCAACTTCATCACCTTCTCGAATAACTTCCTGGCAGGGTGGGGAACTGATAACTTTGGGCGCCATGTTCAGCACTTGTTTGAATACCGGGATTTTTTCTATGGCATCTTTCATTCCTTTGGGTGGCTCTGGCTCTTTTAAATAGGCGAGTAGCTCTCCAATACCACGTAATTCGGTGACTGATTCAGCACCCATACCCATAGCAACACGGTGAGGCGTGCCGAAAAGGTTGGCCAATACTGGAATATTTGAACCTTTGGGATTTTCAAATAATAAGGCCGGACCTTCCTGTTTTAGCACACGGTCGCAGATTTCTGTCATTTCCAGATAAGGGTCAACCTCGGCAGTAATGCGTTTCAGCTCTCCCTGTTTTTCCAGCTGTTTTATGAAGTCTCTTAAATCTTTATATTTCATGCGGCAATTCCATTGTGTTTTAGTAAGGCATCAATTTCGGGTTCACGACCACGAAAGTCGACAAATAATTGCATGGCATCCTGGCTACCGCCTTTTTCCAGAATGTTGTGTAAAAAGGATTTGCCTGTAGTTTGGTCAAAAATGCCATTTTCTTCAAATAAGGAGTAGGCATCGCTGGACAGGACTTCTGCCCATTTGTAGCTGTAATAGCCAGCGGCATATCCCCCTGCAAAAATATGCGAAAAACTGTGGGCAAAACGATTAAATTCAGGCGGTTGAATAACCGCGATCTGTTCCCTGATCTGGTTCAGTGTTTTGTAGATTTGTCCGCCTTTGGCTGGCTCATATTGCTGATGTATTCTAAAATCAAACAGACTGAATTCTAGCTGCCTTACCATTAACATGCCTGCTTGAAAGTTTTTGGCATTGAGCATTTTCTGGAATAAATCATCAGGTAGTTTTTCGCCTGTTTGATAATGACCGGATATAAGGTCTATGGCCTCTTTTTCCCAGCACCAGTTTTCCATAAATTGGCTGGGTAATTCGACCGCATCCCATTCCACACCACTGATACCCGAAACCCCCAAATGATCTATCAGGGTCAGCATATGTTGTAATCCATGACCAAATTCATGAAACAGGGTTAATACTTCATCATGGGTTAGCAGGGCAGGGTCATTTCCAGTTGGCGGGGTGAAATTGCAGGTTAAATAAGCCACAGGGATTTGTATGTCATCGCCGAATTTTTTACGGCCTACACAATCATCCATCCATGCGCCACCGCGTTTTTTCTCACGGGCATATAAGTCAAGGTAAAACTGACCTCGTAGTTGCTCATTTTCGTCTTTAATCTGGAAAAAGCGTGCGTCTGGATGCCAACTGTCAAAGTCGGTTATTTCAGATATTTTTAAACCGTATAGTTTTTCAACCACTGAGAATAAACCAGGAATAACACGGGTGACAGGGAAGTAGGCTTTAACTTCTTCTTGCGATAACTGGTAAAAATGTTGACGCATTTTTTCTGAGAAATAACCAATATCCCAGGCCTGTAAATGATTGATGCCATAATGCTGTTTGGCAAATTCTCTTAGTTCCGACAAATCCTTACGGGCATGTCGCCAGGATTTGTCTGCTAAATCTTCCAGAAATCTGGTGACATCTTCTGGTTTATCAGCCATTTTTGTTGCAAGTGAATATTCGGCATAATTATCAAAACCAAGTAATTGCGCTTTTTCATGTCTTAAAGCCAGTGTCTGTTCCATAATCAGGCTGTTATCCCATTGACCTGCGTGGGGGCCTTGCTCAGAAGCCCGAGT
>DAOVUK010000479.1 GCA_030632625.1 Gammaproteobacteria bacterium | reverse complement strand
CTGCATTTTTATCAGCTGTTCCGTACTGAATTCGGGCTTGATGGTCTGTAATAGTTCCCGCCGGTCAGCACCGCTTAAAATACCCCGTTCAGTGTGCCGGTCGGGATAGCCCAATACAATGCGCATTAAAAATCGATCCAGCTGGGATTCCGGCAAAGGGAAAGTACCCGTCTGAGTTTGCGGATTTTGTGTGGCAATAACAAAGAACGGATCATCCAGTTGATAGGTTTCACCATCCATAGTAATTTGTTGTTCTTCCATTGCTTCAAGCAGGGCACTCTGGGTTTTGGCCGTGGCCCGGTTAATTTCATCAGCCAGTACCAGCTGGCTGAAAACCGGGCCGGGATGAAAGCGAAACTCGGTGGTATTTCTATCAAAAATAGACACGCCAATGATATCAGCAGGCAGCATATCACTGGTAAACTGGATGCGTGAATAATTCAGGCCGAAAAGTTTGGCTAACAGATGAGCCAGTGTTGTTTTGCCCATACCGGGTAAATCTTCTATCAGCAGATGCCCTTTAGCCAGCAGGCAGGCAATGGACAGTTTAAGCTGTTGTTCTTTTCCGGAAATAATTGTATTGGCAGTTTGCAGCAGGGGGGTAAACATTTAAGATGACTCTCCTTTGTCATTTGACTCTTGATTACTTAACAGGATCGAAATCCAGCGTGTGTCATCATTACTGTCCATGACAATTTTAAATGTCATGGTGAGAGGAACTGATAAAAACATACCGATAGGGCCAAGCAGCCAGCCCCAGAAAACCAGTGAAAGAAACACCACCAGTGTCGATAAGCCAAGACTAAGCCCCATTAATCTGGGTTCAATGAAGTTACCGATGATATTATTTACCAGTAAATAGAGGAGGGCGACTTCGCCGGCGGCAATAAAACCGAACTGAACAAGAGCCAGAAGTATGACAGGCACAGCGGCAATAATGGAACCGATATTGGGTACAAAATTAAGTAAAAATACTACAATGCCCCAGAGTACTGGAAAATCAATACCCATAAGACTCAACACTATTATAATGGGTACGGCAGTTATAATACTGGTCAGGGTTTTAATTTTAAAATAACGACTGATAGTCTCTGAAACAGACCCAAGACGCGCCATTGTCTCAACAGGATTTTTAGAAATAAGACTCAGCTTAAAGCGAAAACCGGTCAGTTCAAGCAATAAAAAAATGACCATCATTAAAATTAAAAAGATATTGGTGAGAGCACCTAATACCTGGTTAAAGGTTGAACCCACAAAGCCCATAACTTTGCCCAGGTTCAACATTTTAGTTAATTCAGCTATCTGCAAATGGATACCAAATTTAGCAAGAAAGCTTGTCAACGTTGTGTTAATCCCAAGTAAACGTTCCTGGTAGAAGGGCATGTTTGCAGAAAAATTGTGTAATGAGGTACTAAGAATTGAACTGATAAAAAAACCAATGATGACAATGGTTAAAATGATCAGGGTAACAGCAAGACCGGCAGGTACTTTTTTATTGAGCAGCCAGAGCATTGCGGGACCACTGATTGCGGTAATAAAAAGAGCAATCAGCAATGGAGAAATAATTGCTTCAGAAAATTTGATGCCGGTGAGAATGATCACAATGGCGGCCAGTGAGATCATTAAATTGTTAGAGGGCTTATAAAATGACATTTTACCTACAGATTTTTTACTGATTTATTGGAGATTATAGCTCTTCTAAATGAGAAATAAAGTTACTGTCAAATGCCATCTTCTTATGATGCGGAATCCTGCTTTTTGGCACGATGACCGGCTTTTGCTATAATTTCCAGATAAAATGAGCCTAATTGCAGTTGTTCAGCTTCATCTATGCATTTGTTTATCTGTGATACGTGAATCACTTTGGCTTCCTGCTCGGTATGACCATATTTACAATCAAAATCCCAAAAGTCGACATCTTCCGGTCGCTCCTTGTTTCTTTCTCTTTTTAAGTACTTTTTAACGTCATGTTTCGCTGTTTCAAATAATCGCGCAACTTTGATTTTAGGGTGAGATATTACAAACGTTTTTTTCATGTTTATCCTATAAGTATAGAGCGTTTCCGGTATTTTACTTTAATTGTGTGAACTGTTGGAAGAACTAATTGATTGAGTTAAGAGATAAGGGCCCTGGAAATAATAAATTTTCCAGGTTTTACTCAACAGCCCCTCAAAGTCTACCCCTTGACACAGACAACCTGTTTTAAAGTATAGACAATTTCAACCAGATCTTTTTGTGCATGCATTACCTTTTCAATGGATTGAATTTTGATCAGATTCGTTTTCAATAACAATCTTTTACAAGTGACGGTTAAACTACCTTAGCTGCCGTTCGGATAAGTGCTTCCCAAACGGCTGCCGGGTAGACGGGTTCGTCTGCCTGGGGACGCTCAAGTACATCCGTGTAGCGCTTAATGAAAACGTCCCTGTTTTCAGATACCCCATTCAGACGAAGCCGTCTACCCAACACCCTCTATAGCATTTATTCTCACTCACTCTGTCCAAAATCAAAAGCTGAGAATAAAGCCAGAGCTTGAGTCCGAATGTTTTATCTTGTCTTTTGCTTTTGCTCTTACACCCATAGTGAGAAACGTGATGCGGCCAGGAGGGTTTGATGGACTGGTTAGCCTTTCGGGGGTATTTCGAGGCAGGACGCCGAGGATAAGCGACCCATGGATGGGCTTGCCAACAGTAGGCGCTTTAGGCGAAGCGTCCCCCGCAAGGCTAACCAGTCCATCGAATCATCTGTTTTCGCCTCAAGGCGCCTACTG
>DAOVUK010000365.1 GCA_030632625.1 Gammaproteobacteria bacterium | reverse complement strand
TTTTTATCGGCCAGGTAGGCCTGTTTGATTTCCTGGCTGAGCTGATAAACCGCCATGGAATAGAGTGTACTATGATTATATCGTGAAATAACATAAAAGTTATTATAACCAAGCCAGTATTCCTTAGCACTCTTTTGCTGCAAAATGAGTAAAATTGCTGCTGTCTGGTCTGCAACCGAGGTTTTTCCCTGTAGTCCTTGTTGTTTAAAGTCAGCAACACTCTGTGCAGGCTTACAACTTCTTTTACAGCGCTGCTCATAGCTGATAGTGTTTTCTTTATTGAGTTGCAGTTTGTCTGTGACCGGCAGGTCTTTTTTCCAGCCGTGGCGTTTGAAATAATTGGCCACACTGCCAATGGCATCAGCGTTATTCTCCCAGATATCTTTTTGGCCATCACCATTAAAATCAACGGCATAACTTTGAAAACTACTGGGAATAAACTGGCCCATACCCATTGCTCCGGCATAAGAGCCATTTCTGCTCAGCGGGTCAAAGTTCTGTTCCCGACTCATAATAAGAAAATGCTTTAATTCACCACGGAAAAATTTGCTGCGTTTGGGGTATTTAAAGGCCAGAGTGGATAGTGCATCCATTACTCGATGTTTACCCTGAAGACGGCCATAAAAGGTTTCTACACCAATAATTGCCACCATAATTTCAGGTGCAACACCATATACTTTTTCTGCATAGCTGATAATATCACTATTTTCCTGCCAGAATTTTACCCCCTGATCAATGCGTTTTTGGGTGAGGAAAATTTTCCGGTATTCATGCCAGGCTTTGCTCTTTTCTGCAGGGCGGCTGATAGCATCAAGAATTTTTTGTTTGATTTTAACCTGAGAGAACAAAGTCTCCAGCTCATTATGCTTAAAATTATGTTGTTTTACCATTTCCTTAATAAAAAGTTGAACATCAGGATCTTTATCCAGATTAGCGGCAGAGCTGCTGCCCGTAATGAAGAGGCAAAAGAGCAGTGAGCTTAAGGTGGTATAGCGTGTTTTTTGTCCTGACAGCATAAAATTTCCTTTTCTTTAATGAATAGTTACAAATAACGATTATAAATCCAGGTTTTTGTTTTTGAGTCTCTCAATGAGCCAACAATTTTCTATGGGTATGAATAGACATCAAAATGCCAAAACCAGCCATCAGTGTGACAATGGAAGTGCCACCATAGCTCACCAGGGGGAGCGGCACGCCGACAACCGGCAAAATACCACTGACCATTCCAATGTTCACAAAAACATAGATTAAAAAGGTTAAAACAATACTGGCACCCAGTAAACGGGCAAAAGTGCCATGAGCCTGAGTAGTGATGTAAATACCACGAAAAACAACAAACAGATAAAGACTTAACAGTATTAATATGCCGCTAAAGCCAAATTCTTCAGCAAATACAGAAAAAATAAAATCGGTATGGCGTTCAGGTAAAAATTCCAGATGTGATTGAGTGCCGTTGAGCCAGCCCTTGCCATAACTACCACCAGAGCCAATAGCAATTTTTGATTGAATAATATGATAACCACTACCCAATGGATCAGATTCCGGATTCAGCATGGTGAGGATGCGCTGGCGTTGGTAATCCCGCATAAGGAACAGCCACATGGGTACAGTAAAAGCGATGCCGGCAATAAGAAAACCTGAAATGAGCCGCCAGGAAACCCCTGCCATAAAGATAACAAACAGACCGGCACTGGTGACCAGCAGGGATGTCCCTAAGTCAGGCTGTTTGGCAATCAGTAAGACCGGCAGCAGTAATATCACCAGAGCAATCAGCAGATGCCGGTTACGGGGGGGAATGTGACCACCGGATAAGTACCAGGCAAGCATCATTGGTACCGCAAGCTTCATCATTTCTGAGGGCTGAAAGCGGAATAGCCCCAGATTCAGCCAGCGTTGCGCTCCCAGGACTTTGGTGCCCACCAGCAGTACAGCAATCAGCATAAATGTACCAATAATAAACAGAATAGGTGACCAGCGGCGCATAGTATCCGGTGAAATCTGGGCAACCATCAGCATAACGGCAAAAGCAACACCCAGGCGAAGACCCTGACGCTGCATTAATGCCATATTTTCACCACTGGCGCTGTAGAGAATAACCTGGCCAATGGCAATCAGTGCAATCAATCCCAATAACAGAGTCAGATCAATGTGCAGGCGAAAAAACAGGCTTTGTGAGGACATTCGGCTAGCCATGTTTGTGCTCCTTGTGTCGCTTTTGAGTGTCCACCGGTGCTTTTTTCACCGGCTGCTGCAGCTCTTCATCGCTGAACTGGCTGAGATAAGATTCAATTACTTTACCTGCAATAGGGGCTGCAACTGAACCACCATGACCGCCGTTTTCCACTATGACAGCAATGGCAATTTTAGGCTTGTCAGCCGGGGCAAAGGCCATAAAAAGAGCATGATCTTTTAGGTGCTCTTCAAGTTCTTCCTCATTATAAGAGGCATCCTGAGCAACGGAAAACACTTGTGCTGTGCCTGTTTTTCCGGCAATTTTATAGCGCATATCAGCTTTGTTGAGGCGTCTTGCTGTGCCCCTTGCACCGTGAATTACATCCGTCATGGCATGATAGACCTCATTCCAGTTTTCCTGGCGCCTGACCGGGATGTTCCGCACTGTCTGAGGATTAACCTGACGGGGGACGGGATCAATTTTGCGTTGAATGGCATTAACCAGCTGCGGCTGAAAAAGTGTACCGCCATTGGCTAAAGTGGCTGTCCCCAGAGCAAGCTGCAGAGGTGTGACCAGCACATAACCCTGTCCGATTCCGGCAATCACTGTTTCTCCGGGAAACCAGACCTGCTTGCGTACCCTTTTTTTCCATTTTTTTGATGGCATTAAACCGCTGCGTTCGCCTGGAATATCAATACCTGAGCGTTTTCCAAAACCAAACGCAGTCATGAATTTGTGCATTTTATCGATACCCATCTGAAAGGCCAGATCATAATAAAAGACATCACAGGATTGCACAATAGACTTCTTTATATCCGTTTTACCATGGCCCCATTTTTTCCAGTCGCGATACTTATGCGCTTTACCTTTAAGCCGAAAAAAACCGGGACAGAATATCTGATGATCCAGTTGAATCGTATTTGTTTCCAGTCCGGCCAGGGCAAAAAAAGGTTTGACTGTTGAGCCCGGGGGATAGCTGCCTAAAATCGTTCGGTTGAACAGTGGCCGTTCCCATGAGGTATTGAGTGCTTTATACGTTTTGGAATCAATGCCGTTGACAAAGAGATTGGCATCATAATCAGGCATACTGACCATTGCTAACAGGTGGCCATTTTCAGGATCAATTGCCACCAGAGCACCACGCTTGTCGGCGAATGCCTCAATGGCAGTTTTTTGCAGCTGGATGTCCAGATTGAGGTAGAGATCGTTTCCGGGGATCGGGTTGCTGCGCTCCAGGACTCTTAATACCCGGCCACGAACATTGGTCTCAACTTTTTGATAGCCAACATGACCATGAAGCAGCGCTTCATAGGATTTTTCAATACCTAATTTCCCCGTATGGTTGGTACCGCTGTAGTTGGTGACAGGCAGTGTTTTCAGTTCTTTTTCATTGATGCGTCCAACATAACCAACAACATGTGCGGTTTCTCTTCCATAGGGATAGAAACGGCTTAATTGAGCCTTAATTTCTACCCCGGGAAGACGGTGCAGGTTGACTGAAACAATGGCGACCTCTTCATCGCTTAAGCGAAAACGCAGAGGAATTCCTTCAAAACGGCGCTTGCGGCGGACTTCTTTTCTGAATCTTTTAATATCGATTTCACGAAGATTCACCAGGAGTGACAACTCATCAAGAAGATTGTCTATGTCAGAGGTTTGTTCAGGTATAATCTGCAATGTAAATGACGGCAGGTTTTCTGCCAGGATGATACCATTGCGATCATAAATCAGTCCCCGTGTCGGAGGAATTGCCTGTACAGAAACGCGGTTGTTCTGTGACAGTGTGGTAAAATGTTCATGATTGTTGATTTGCAAGACAAACAGACGAAAAATCAGCAAACCAAATAAGATCAGAGTAAAAAAAATTGCCACAATACTGCGATTATGGAATATTCGCTGTTCAATAAAATGATCTTTAAGGTG
>DAOVUK010000446.1 GCA_030632625.1 Gammaproteobacteria bacterium | reverse complement strand
TAAAAACCACAGTTTCGGCACCAGACTGATCTCATAAACATAGGACTGGCCATTTTCGCCCCTCAGGGCAGCATCTTTAATCATGCCATGAAAATAGCGGGACTCATTTTTATAATACAGAGTAATAATGGCGGCCTGCTTTGCCAGCTGACTCAGATCCAGATCGGGAATACCGCAGATAAAACGGGCAGTGAATTCATAAGGTGCCGACAGGGTTTGCTGACCCGCCAGTTCAAATATTTTCAGCTCTTCAATACAGTTGCTGATATCCAGTGTCAGACGCTGGGTATTACCGGGGGACATATTGGGAGAGACATGAGTTTGCGATGCCTGGACCATGATAATTTCCTTATTGAAGTCTTCTTGCTGGAATCTTCTTAACTGAAGCCTTCTTAATTGAACTTTCATTTAAACTTTCATTTAAACTTTCATTTAAACTTTCATTTAAAATAGTTCAACCCCATCATCCTGATGAGTGAAGTTCTGAAATTTTATCTAAAATGCCCTGTGTTATCAATGTTTTCTTCTGTATGATAGGCCGATAACTTCTTTCATCAATAAACAAAGCATGACAAACACAAGCCCTGAAGCCAATATTCTTTCTGTTTCTGACTTTACCCGCAATGTGAAACGTGTGCTGGAATATAACTTTCCTGCTGTATGGGTATCAGGCGAAATATCTAATCTGGCCATGCCCCGTTCCGGGCACTGGTATTTTACGCTTAAGGACGATCAGAGCCAGGTGCGCTGCGCCATGTTTCGGCAAAGCAATCAGCGCTTAACTTTTACCCCTAATGAAGGCATGCAGATCCTGGTCAGGGCACGCGTCAGTCTTTATGAAGCTCGTGGTGATTTTCAGCTGATTGTTGATACCATGGAAGATGCCGGTGTAGGTGCCCTACAGCGGGCTTATGAGCAGCTCAAACAAAAATTACAGGCTCAGGGTTTATTTGACGCACAGCATAAAAAAGAACTCCCGGAAATACCCCGCTGTGTGGGCATCATCACATCACCTACCGGTGCGGCCTTACAGGATATTCTGAATGTTCTGAAACGGCGATTCCCTGCCCTGCCGGTCATTATATATCCTGCTCAGGTGCAGGGTGTCAATGCCCCTGAGCAATTACTACACGCTCTGCAGCAGGCACAGGAGCAGGCTTTATGTGATGTCTTAATTATTGGTCGCGGCGGTGGTTCTATTGAAGATCTATGGGCCTTTAATCATGAGCAGCTGGCACTGGCTATTTATGACTGTCCTATTCCGGTGATCAGTTCCGTGGGTCATGAAGTTGATTTTACAATTTGTGATTTTGTTGCCGATGTCCGGGCAGCGACACCATCGGCTGCGGCAGAGCTGGTCAGCCCTGATCAGCAGGAATGGCTCAGCTGGTTACGGGGAATAGAGAAGCAGTTGAGCATTAATATCGAGCGTACTATTTTATCACTGCAGCAGCAGTTACAATGGCAATATAAACAGCTCAAACACCCCGGCCGCTATCTGGATGAAGTAGCCCAGCGTATTGATGAGTTGTCAGCACGTATGGAGCAGCAGCTGAAACTGCAGCTGCAGCTGCGTCGGGAAAAAACACTCACCCTTGAGGCACGTCTGCAGCAGCATTCTCCTGTGCACCAGCTGAATCAGCAGCAGGCTCGACTGGGTTATCTGCAGCAGCGTCTGCGGCAAAGTCTGCAGCCGCATTTTGAACAGCTGCAGCAAACAATCGCATCACTGGCCCGGGAAATGGATGCCTTCAGCCCCTTAGCCACTCTGGGCAGGGGTTATAGTCTGGTCAAAAATGAACAGGATGAACTGATCAAATCAGCCGCTCAATTAAGCAAAGGTCAGCAGGTCAAAGTCTATTTTGCTGAAGATCAGGCACTGATGACGGTTGATGAGCTCATTCGCTAGTTCTGTAGAAAAACTGTCTCTTTGTGATTCTGGTTAAAATTTAATCTATTTATCATTTTTTTCTAAAACAGCTCATAATTTACTAATATACTAAATTTTCTGAATCCCTTGTCCTGCCTGACTCTTAAAAATGTCCACAATTTTTGTCATAAAAAAGTGTTTTTTTTATTAAAAAAGGGCTTGACCTCAGCGCCTGAAAAAACTACGATTTGCTCATCAGAACACAACATCTTGTGCTTTAAAATAAAACAAACACAAGATAGCCAGGTATCTCTAAAAAAACAAAAGTTTTCATGGTGTTAGCAGAGACTTATTTCTCGACACTTTAAATATTAGTGAGTGTCTATCTGGAAATAGCTGTTTTTTTACTTCCCCCTTCTTTAGAAGGGGGATTGAGGGGGTTGCAAACCAACAACTTAAACCCCCTCAGTCCCCCTTTGAAAAAGGGGGAAGCTAAAAGCAGAATAAACGGATGGACACTAGTTACCGACTTAAATATTAGTTACCGACACTTATTACTTAGTTACCGACACTTATTTCTTAGTTACCGACACTTACACGTTGATTTTCAAACCGGGGATCTTTATTAATGACAGCTCAATTACACGCCATACCCAATACTGTGACAGAAATACCACTGCAGGATGCTTCTCTGGACATCTGGGATGTAAAATATCGCTTAAAAACCAAAGATGGTGGTGCAGTTGATGCCAATATTGATGAAACATACCAGCGGGTCGCTAAAGCGCTCTCAGACGTTGAAACCGGTAAAAAAAATCAGGAACGCTATTATACAGAGTTTTTATGGGCTTTACGTCAGGGTGTCATCCCTGCCGGTCGTATTATCTCCAATGCCGGAGCACAGCAGCACAAGCCTGCTACTTCAACCATTAACTGTACTGTATCCGGTGCCATTAAAGACTCCATGGATGACATTCTGGGCAAGGTGCATGAAGCAGGTCTGACGCTCAAAGCAGGCTGCGGTATCGGTTATGAGTTTTCCACACTACGCCCTAAAAATGCCTACGTTTCCGGTGCCGGTGCCTACACGTCAGGTCCTCTGTCCTTTATGGATATTTATGACAAAATGTGTTTCACCGTCTCCTCTGCCGGCGGTCGTCGCGGTGCTCAGATGGCCACCTTTGATATTGGCCATCCTGACGTCATTGATTTTATTCGTGCTAAAAGAGAAGACGGCCGTTTACGGCAATTTAATTTATCCTTATTGATCACCACCGAATTTGTCGAAGCGGTCAAAAATGAAGGCGACTGGAAACT
>DAOVUK010000218.1 GCA_030632625.1 Gammaproteobacteria bacterium | reverse complement strand
TGCCAGACGCATTTTTGCACGCATAGCACACACTTCTTTTTTTAGAAGGTCAGTTTCCCTGGGCTGTCCCAAAACTTCCCGGCGAACAGCGTCATAATCAGCGATTAACTGTTTATCACCGGCAATGAACCGGGCTCGAACAAGGGCCTGATGCTCCCAGGTCCAGGCTTTTTCCAGTTGATATTCTCTAAATGCCCTGAGGTTGCTGATAATTAAGCCCGAATGACCATTGGGTCTAAGGCGCATGTCAGCTTCATATAAAATACCTGAGTGTGTCTGGGTTTGTAATATATGCATAATACGCAATGAAAGCTTAGAATAAAATTGTAAATTATCTATCGACTTGCCATTGTGAATACCACTGGCATCCGTTGCTGCACCATTAAAGTCATTGGAAAAAATAAACACCATATCCAGATCGGAACTATAACCTAATTCAATACCGCCCATTTTACCAAAACCTAATAGCCCAAAACCTGTGCCCGAGCTTATATCCTTACTGTTATCACAGCGAGTCTGAGCTTCATCCTGATCATTATTAACAACTGAGCACTGCGGCTGACCATAGCGAGAGACCAGATCATGCCATGCAGTCTGCAAAACAAATTCTATAATGACTTCAGCAATCCAGGTTAAGTAATCACTCACTTTCTCTACAGGTATTATTCCGGCAACATCTGCCGCAGCAACTCTGAGAGTCTGGCTTTGTTTAAACTGGCGTAACAGCTCCATCCGCTGTTCCAGATCATCTATGGCAATAGTGCTGAATTTTTCCTCCAGCTCCTGAAACAACTGTGCCTTTTTCAGCGGCGCGTATAAGGCTCTGGCATCCAGAAGTTCATCGAACAAAGCGGGGTAACGACTAAGCAGACGGGAGATCCATGAACTGGCGGCACAGAGTTTCACCAGCTGGGAAAGTCCCTGCGGATTTTCAATCAGCAGCACCAGATAGACTGAACGACGACACACACTTTCAAGCACATCCATGATGCGTTTAAAGGTCGTTTCGCTGTCTGCAGCCAGAGCCACTGCTTTTAACACCAGCGGCATCAGTTTGTCCAGACGCTCACTGCCTTCTCTGGACATCTTACGATAGTGATGAGAATCCCTGAAACTGGCCAGCAAGCGAACAATAGTCATGCCGTCCTGATAGCCCAGTTCAGATAAAATATCAGCCGCGTGTTCCTCACTCACGCTCGCCTGCCAGATCCCCTGAACATTCTTATAAGCAATGCTGTCGGTATTATCATCACCTTCAGCCTGAGGCTCCTGAAACAATTGCTGAAAATGGTCATGAACATACTTTCTGACTGACTTTAATTCTACCGCAAAAGTTTCCCAGTTTTCATAGCCCATGCCATAGGCAATTCGAGCTCGGGGGAAGTCATTGTCCGGAAGATTATGAGTTTGCTGATCATCAATCTGCTGGATACGATGTTCTGTTCTGCGTAAAAAGTCATAACTACGTAATAACTCAGTGACCACATCTTGTGGCAAAATCGACTGTTTACCAAGGATAACTAAAACTTTTTGCACCTGCCTTTCCCGCAACTGAGGATCTCGCCCACCCCGAAGTAATTGAAAAGCCTGTGCCAGAAACTCAATTTCTCTGATCCCTCCGGCACCCAGTTTAACATTATGTTCTTTTTTCTTTTGCTTCACTTCACGAGCAATCATGGCCTTCATCTCGCGCAGAGATTCAAACACGCCAAAATCAATATAACGCCGATAAACAAAAGGCACGAGCAGCGCACGCAGAGTTTCCTTATCAGCGTCACTGCCGGTAATAACTCTGGCTTTGATCAGCGCATAGCGCTCCCATTCCCGACCATGCCTGGCATAATATTCTTCCAGAGCATTATAGGTCACCACCAACGGCCCGCTTTGACCAAAAGGACGCAGGCGCATATCAACCCGAAACACAAAACCATCCGTAGTTTTTTGATCCAGTGCCTTAATGAGTCTCTGACCCAGCTTTATAAAATATTCATTATGGCTGATGCTTCGCGGGCCGTTAACGGTTTCTCCATGTTCTGCAAAAGCAAAAACCAGATCCACATCCGATGAAAAGTTAAGTTCATATGCACCCAGTTTTCCCATACCAATAATAATGAGAGGCATCGGCTTCCCCTGACTGTCCAGAACCGTGCCGAATTCTTTTTTCTGGGCTTTGTCCAGCCATTGCAGAGCTTGTCTGATAGTACAATTGGCTAATTCTGTCAGCTCAGTCAGTACTTCACTTAAATCAGCTAGTCCATTGATGTCACGATAGCAGATACGCAGCATTTGCTGATTGCGGAAATTGCGCAATTCCTGAAGCAATTGAGACTCTGTTTCGACACAATGTAAGCAAACAGCAAGCTTTTCAGCCATTTCATTTTTCTGCATCGCTCTGGCAAAGTCACCTGCCAGCCATTGTTCAGCAATAGCCTCTTTATGCCGGCCGAACTGACGAGTCGCAAAATCACTGCAAAGCATTACTTTGAGCCACTGCTGCAGGTGTATCTTATCAGACTGCTCAGCAATAACTGCCAGCTTAGTGCCGTCAATAATCTGCAGAAATTTTTCAAGAGTGCTTTTCTGGTGCTGCTGCAAGACAAAAGGAATTGTTTCACTCATTATTTGATTCATCACAAAAGTCCGTACTTTTATTAGAAATATTAGTCAGCATTACTACCTTTGCTGCCGTTCGGATAAAAATTTGCTTTTGTATCTGTGGCACGACTGCCGGGTAGACTGGTTCGTCTGACTGGGGACGCTCAAGTCCATCCATGGAGCGCTTAAGAATGACATCCATGTCATTCGATACCCCATTCAGACGAACCAGTCCACCCAACATTCTCTACGGTGTTTATCCTCACTCTCGCTGTCCAAAGTCAAAAGAAAAATCAAAAGCAACAGAAAAAAGCAAATAATTTCAGTTGTATACAACTCTATCTGCCGTTGATTTTTCGCTTATATAGTGAGGGAATGACGTAGAAGCAATTTGGTATGCCAGTTGTGCTTCAGGGGGCTTTTCGAGGCATGGACGCCGAGGCAGAGCGGCACATGGATGTGTTTAAAGCGTCCCCCTGAAGTGCAACTGGCATACCGAAGTGCGTTATAAATACAATCATTCTCGAACGGCTCCTTTGGTAGTTTAACTGTCATCTTATTAAATATCAGCATCTGTAAAAAATACGTACCTATGCGAAGGTGCCCATTATTTATAGACTGTAATAAATTACTACAAAAGTATTAAAAATAGTCGTTGTTATTTCATACTCTGCCTTGTCCTGTGGTATCTTAGCCTTTCTAATTGATTAAAAGAAGGTATAAATATCAGTGGCCACCTATGCTATTGGTGATATTCAGGGTTGTTTTGACAGCCTCATCTCGTTACTTGAAAAAATTGCCTTTGATCCCGAAAAAGATACACTCTGGTTTGCCGGTGATTTGATCAATCGGGGCGATAAATCTCTGCAGACCTTACGTTATATAAAAAGTCTTGGAGAAAGAGCAATCAGTGTTCTGGGCAACCATGATCTGACTTTACTGGCTATATCAGAAGGTGTTAAAAAGATCAAAAATCATACCCTGGACGATATTCTGCAGGCACCGGATCGGGATGAGCTCATCCACTGGCTACGTCATCGTCCTCTGCTGCACCATGATAAAAAACTTGGCTATACCATGATCCATGCCGGTCTGCCGCCGCAATGGGATTTAATAACCGCGCAAAACTGTGCCCGAGAGGTGGAAATTGTTCTGCAGGGTGATGATTATTCCCAGTTTATGGCCAATATGTTTGGTGATGAACCCGATAAATGGCATAAAAATTTAGCGGGCTGGCAGCGCCTGCGCTTTATTACCAATTGTCTGACACGAATGCGCTATTGCAAGCCTGGAGGCAAGCTTGATTTCAAGGACAAGGGGCCTGTCGGCAGTCAAAAAGACGCTTATATCCCCTGGTATGAAATAACCGATAGAAAAAGCAAAGACCTGAAAATTATTTTTGGCCACTGGTCTACTTTATTCGGCAACACCAGCCACCCCAATGTCTATGCTATTGACACCGGCTGCCTCTGGGGGGGAACTTTAACAGCAATGAAGCTGGACAGCCATGAGCAAGTAAAAAGCCCTGAATTCTATAGCATTGAATGTGAAAAACCAGCATAGCGCATGCTCCTATATAGAAACTCTGTCATTAAACTGCTATTATTGATCATTATTTGACCTAATTAGTATAACAATTAAATGTATTCACAAGGAGCAGCGCAGACCATGACCAAATTAAGAGAAATGGTTTCTGATAATATTATTAGTAATAATGAACAACAAAAAATCCAGGATAAAGCCATGATCTTTATCACCATGGCTTTTTATCTGCTTAGCGCAGGTACTTTAATGGAATATGTGAGTATTGCAACGCTGCTGAAGGTGATTGGATTTATGCTGACAGGGCAGGCCTTTTATTTTTTATGGAAAAGCAACACTTTGTCCAGATTCTAAATTTTGCTTGTTGAGTATTAACTTTTAGTCAGTTTACAGACGCACTAACAAACTATTTGACAGCCGGGGCTGAAAATTAAATACCTGTTAATTTAAAAATTCCTACCAATTACTCTTGACAAAAGTATAACTTTGGTTATACTTTTTGTATGAAAACAGCAATGTCAATCCCAGATAAAGCCTTTTTAACTGAACGCATTGGAAAACTACCACGCAAGAAACTTAATTTCTTGGACGAAAGCTTAAAATTAGTACTAAGTCTCTAAAAAGAATATAATCGGGTAGCCGGAGGAATTTAACCTCCAGCCCCCACATCACCCTGCATACGGGTCCGCACAGGGCGGTTCACTAACTGACACCATAGTGAAGTGAAATCCATATATCCCTTAAACAGAGCAATCCTGGTGCTCTGAGATACTTATCATTGAGTCCCATATTAATCCCATAGGTCCTGGAGCTACGCCATGGGCCTTTACTGGTAATACCACAGTCTATTGCCATATTTACAGGCACACCCGGTTTGAGGCGATTGTAATGAGGGAAATTTATGACTAGCCATCGAGAAGGGATTCTCTCAGTTCATGCATCGGTATTAATTTTTGGCTTAACCGCTCTATTTTCAAAATTAATTAGCTTAAGTGCAATTGAAATAACACTTCTACGCAGTATTTTTGCGGCTCTGTCCATCGCATTTTATATAATATTTCTTAAAGAAAACCTACGCCTTGCCAGTAGCCGTGATTACCTTATTGCTATGCTGCTGGGACTTTTCCTTGGTACGCACTGGGTGACCTATTTCCATGCCATGCAGGTATCATCAATTGCCATTGGTATTATTGCCCTTTATACCTATCCCGTTATTACTGTTTTTCTTGAACCATTTTTTCATGGCGAACGACCACATATTAAGGATATCATCAGTGCACTGGTGGTCTTATTCGGTATCTATTTACTGGTACCTGAATTTGCCATCAATAACCAGACGGCGCAAGGTATTTTCTGGGGAGTACTCTCTGCATTTTTATTTGCAATGCGCAATATTATTCACGGCCGCTACTTTAAAGCCTATCCTGCAAGACATGCCTTATTTTATCAGACTTTATTTATTATTTTTTTACTCCTACCCTTTGCCAGCCACATTATTATCGAGGTCAGTTCACAGCAATGGCTGCAGCTGATACTGCTGGGTGTTTTCTTTACTGCGCTGCCGCATACATTATTTGCCAATAGTTTATTACATCTTAAAGCAAAAACAGTCGGCTTAATTGGCTGTATGCAGGTCCTGTACGGCACGCTATTCGCTGCAATCTTTCTGGCTGAGCTGCCTGACTGGAAAACCATAGCTGGCGGGTTGATTGTTATTAGTGCGGCTGCTTACGAAACCATTACAGCTGCCAAAAGGAATTAGCGGTGCAAAATAACTTCACGGTTAATTATTGAACAAATAACAGATTGCTGCACTGGATATTCAAGCACATAATGAAGCGTAAATTTGTCTCTGATACTTTCAAGCTTTTCCCTGTATCGACTTTCAGTAAATATAATAACTATCATCCTGTATCAATATTACCGCTTATCGGGTATGACTGTAAAACTTCATTTTGCCGGCATTAACGCCGCTCATAAATACTGAAACGATAATGGTGCAGATTATCTT
>DAOVUK010000222.1 GCA_030632625.1 Gammaproteobacteria bacterium | reverse complement strand
CTGTTCAGTAAATCTTATGGTTATTATCTGCGAAAAACACTGCCTGAAATGCCTGTAGAAACTGATTTTTCTGATTTGCAGAAAAAATTCGCTATGATGAAACATAGACATCCTGAATCCGGCTCGTAGAGTAGAATCAATAAAGATTAATTTCTGTTAGAATATTCTTTGGTAACTATTCAGCGTGTCATTTATTCCTAATACATGAAAATATTGAATGAAAATACTTGGTCTTGATACTTCGAGCAATGCCTGTTCTGCCGTTTTACTGGAAGGAAATCAACAGGATTTTTCCTGTATTGAGCGTTTTGAAATTGCACCCAGACAGCACACTCAACTCATTTTACCTATGCTTGACTCGGTTCTGGATGAAGCCGGTTATGATATTAAGCAAATTGATGTTCTGGCTTTTGGGCGTGGTCCGGGGGCTTTTACAGGGGTTCGGGTCGCTGCGGGAGTTGTTCAGGCTATTGCTTATGGGGCAGATTTGCCGGTTGCACAAATTTCTTCACTGGCTGCCATTGCTCAGGGCTCTTTATCCGCTCAAGGCTGTTTATCAGCTCAAGGCTGTTTATCTGCCCAAGGCTGTTCCGGAAAAAATGATAAACGGCTGGTGGCCAATGATGCCAGAATGGATGAAATTTATTTTGCTGTTTATGAGATGAATGCAGGTTTTATGACTCTCACAGGTCGTGAACAGGTTGTAAAACCGCAACAGCTGGGTGCAGTTTTAGAAAATGTTATTCAGCTCGATAATAGCTGGATGACAGTTGGCAATGGCTGGTCAGTCTATAGTGAACAACTTTTATCGATTGCCGGTCAATGCTGCTCATCGAATGAAATCAATGAGGCGTTTTCTTATCCCCATGCCAGGGATATTGCTTATCTGGCACTTAAAGAAATGAGCAATAAAACTCTGGTCAGTGCCGAACAGGTCAGTCCGGTGTATTTAAGAAACAATGTGGCAAAAAAACCTCAGAAACAGCCATGAGCTTATTAAACAGCCATGAGCTTATTAAATCGATCCCTTTAAAATAATACGAGAATAATAATAAATTATGAGTGCAGAGCTATGAGTAAAGAGCTATGAGTAAAGAAAATCGACAACACGCCCGAACCAGATTGACGTCGAGTGTCAAATTAAGCCATCCGGATATCGGTAGTATTGAAGTTAAAACCATGGATATTTCTGATGGTGGAATTTACCTTGTTTCAGCAACGACTGATTTACCGCCTATCGGCAGTGAGGTAAAGGTTCAACTTATTGATACTCCTTTTGAAGCACCCATCCTGGATATGATAATTGTGCGTGTTGAAAAAAATGGTATCGGCTTAAAATTTATAGAATAATTAACAATAATGCGGAAAATCATTGCTGAAATAAGCTGCTTATATTGAAATTAGTGACAATATTGACTAGTCTTTAATAAAGCCTGACAAAAGAATTAAAAGCCTTTAGCCAAAAAAATTTGGCAACCATTATTTTGATAACATAAAATATCTAAATTAATGGTTGTTAAAATTTTTGTTACTCAAGAGACGCGTTTATTAATAAAAAAACAGGAAAGTGGTAATGACTGATAGTATTGATCCTATGTTTCTTAATATCCTATATGCTTGTATGGGAGGAGCAATCACACTCTTTTTTATGTGGTTTGGCTGTAAATTGTTTAGTCATATCGTTAGTTTTAGTATTCCTGATCAATTAGCGAATGGTAATATTGCTGTTGGGTTGATGTTGATGGGCATGTTTATCGGCATTGGTACAGCGTTAGGACTGGTCATTGGTTTAGGCTTAAATTAGTGCGCACGAGTAGCTATATATGGCTTATTTTTATTTTGTTGCCGGCACTTGTCTGGGCAAGCACATATAAGCACGTTAAACATAAGCACTGGACTAATAAATACGATCGTCATTTTAAGAAAAACAGCAAACATTATTTTGGGCCGGGAATTGACTGGCACTGGTTTAAAGCTCAGGGAATCGCTGAGTCAGGTCTGAACCCGAAAGCAAAAAGTAATGTCGGTGCGATTGGTATTATGCAGATAATGCCTGCAACCTATAAAGAGATTTTAAAAAAGCGCCCTGGTTTGGGGAATATTGAAGATCCCCGTTGGAATATAGCAGCTGCTATTTATTATAATCGACAACTTTATAAGCGCTGGAAAAAAAAGGATATATCAGTCGATGAACGCATGAATTTTACCTTTGCCAGTTATAATGCCGGTTTTAACCGGGTGCTGAAAGCTCGAAAAAAACTAAGAGATAAGAGCCGCAATAATAACCAGAATGATAAAAATAACCAGCAGCTTGAAGCAGTGAAAAAATGGGATAAAGTATCACCCTTTACACCACCTGAAACCCGTCATTATATTCGCCGGATTGATAAACTGATGCAGGTGAGAGCTGACTCAGGTAAATCCTGAAAAATTTATTTGTGCGAGTCATATACCCGTGATACTTGGAAATGCACCCCAAGGGCACTTCCTCCGGGGCGCAGCGAGGCATTTTGGCTTAGAGCCGATTGAGTGTATAAGTACTACATGATTGAGGCTTTAAGTTAAAATAACGAAGTCTGCATTTTCTCTTCGTAGAGCCTACTTTTGGCAAGTATCATGGGTATATAATTATTTAGGCTCTATGTCTTTAAGATGTTTTCCAACGGCCATTCCTGCTCCCAAAAGTCCCAATAGACAACCGGACAATAGCAGTGTGGCACTGATATTAATACCCATCAGCCCCAGAGAAAATAAATCACTGTCATAAAGTGATGACAGGTGTGCCAGTGGATCATTGATAATGATCAGTGAGATATTGACCAGTAAAATTGCAATCAGACTGCCTAATAAACCATACCAGAATCCCGTGTATAGAAATGGGCGGCGGATAAAACTATTGGTACCGCCAATTAATTTCATCACTACAATTTCACTGCGGCGATTCTCAATGGCAAGCCGAATGGTATTGCCGACAATCAGTAATACCGCCAATGCCAGCAGGCTGCCGATAATTAACACGCCGCGTTGTCCAATATGTAAAATGGCATAAAGCCGCTGCAGCCACTGGATATCTAATTGCACCAGCTTCACCTGTTTAATTTTTTTTAAATCAATCAGTAAGGTGTTAATTTGCTGCGGATCATTGTGGGTCAGGCTGGGGTAAACCACTAATAAGTCAGGCAGTGGATTGTCTTTCAAGGCTTTAAGGGCATCACCAAAGCCTGAATTGTCCTGAAATTCCTGTAATGCCGCATCGCGGTCTATGTGTTTGACCTGTGCAATTTCCGGATAGGCCTGTAATTTTTTTTGAATTTTCAGCAGCGTTTTCTCCGAGACATCTTTTTTCATAAACAGAGAGATCTGATTGATGCTGTTAATGTCTCCTGAGAGTTGGCTGGCATGATCTAGTATGACATATAAACCTGCCGGTAGGGCCAGGGCAATACCCAGAGCAGCAGCGGTCATCAGAGTAGCAAAAGGCGTGCGGCTTAATAAACCTAAAGAATAGAAAAAAACCTGCAGGTGGCGTACAAAAAATTCTTTAAAACGTGAAGAAAAACTGGGTTTTAGCTGCCGCAGCTGGACGGAGCTCACTTCACCTGTCCTGGTTTTGGTCATTACGCATCACCTGTTGTTAACATTTGTCCATGGTCTAATTGAATGACGCGTTTGTTGAGTTGGTTTATCAGGGGAATATCATGGGTGGCAATGAGTACAGTGACACCCACCTGATTAAATGCCATAAATAAATCCATGATTTCACGGGACAGATCATGGTCCAGATTACCAGTGGGTTCATCTGCTAATAACAGGGCAGGTTTATTCACCACTGCACGGGCAATACTGACCCGCTGCTGCTCACCACCTGACAGGGTAATCGGGTATTTTTTTTCAAAGCGCAGCAAGCCGACTTTATCCAGAGCTGCATGGACTCGTTTTTTGACTTCCCGTGATGAAAAACCGCTGATAATAAGAGGCAATGCGACATTGTCAAACACTGTTCTATCATAAAGCAGCTGATAATTCTGAAAAATAATACCCATATTACGGCGTAGATAGGGCAGCGTATGCCGACCTATTTTATTGAGATTTCTGCCGCCAATAATGACATTGCCCGTTGAGGCGCGTTCAATCAGAGCAATGAGTTTCAGCAGGGTACTTTTGCCGGCACCGGAATGACCGGTTAAAAAGGCCATTTCACCGGGTTTCAGATGAAAATTAACCCTGCTGAGGGCTTCATTACCCCCTTTGTACCGCTTGCTGACCTGATCAAACAAAATCATAGAAAAACCATTGTTATTATTATGAAAGTGAGTACGTTGTTAAGTCAAAGATAACCTTATATTTTCAACATACCAACATACCAACATACCAACATACCAACATACCAACATACCAACATACCAACATAAAACTAATCCCGACTCAAAAGTGCACTGACAAACTCTTTGGCATTAAATGGCCTGAGGTCATCGATACTTTCGCCAACGCCGATAAAGCGAATGGGAATAGCCAGTTTTTTGGCAATAGCAAAGATAATACCTCCTTTGGCAGTACCATCCAGTTTGGTTACCGTAATACCGCTCAAGCCAACGGTTTTATTAAATTGTTCGGCCTGATTTAAAGCATTTTGTCCGGTGCCGGCATCGACCACCAGCATTATTTCATGGGGGGCACCGGCATCTACTTTAGAAGCAACTCGTTTTACTTTGGCTAATTCATCCATTAGATTGGTCTGAGTGTGCAGCCGGCCTGCAGTATCTGCAATAACGATATCAATATTACGTGCTTTACCGGCTTCAATGGCATCATAAATAACCGAAGCTGAATCGGCACCGGTATGCTGGGCGATAACAGGAATATTATTACGTTCTCCCCATACCTGCAATTGCTCAACAGCCGCGGCTCTGAAGGTATCTCCGGCGGCCAGCATAACGGAATAGCCTTCGTGTTGAAATTTTTTGGCCAGTTTACCAATGGTGGTGGTTTTACCGGCACCATTGATGCCGACCATAAGAATTACATAAGGACTTTTGCTGCTATCCACCACAAAAGGAATATCAACAGGTGCCAGCAGTGCATTCATATCTTCTTCAAGTGCCTGAAAAAGGGAGTCCGCATCGGATAATTGTTTTCGGGAAATACGATCAGTCAGGCTGTCAATGATGGACATGCTGGCTTCAACACCCATATCAGATACTAATAGTTGAGTTTCGATGTCCTCGAGTAAATCATCATCAATTTCTTTTTTACCCAGAATTGCATTACTGATGCCGTCTGTTATGGAACTGCGGGTTTTGCTCAGACGCTGTTTTAAACGACCGAACAGGCCCTTCTTCTCGGTTGGATGAGAGTTCACTGGCTCAGAGCTGGTTGGATGAGAGTTTACTGGCTCAGGGTTGTCTGGTTCGGTGTTGCTATCAGGCTCAGGGCTGTTATCCGGTTCAGGACTGTTATCAGGTTCAGGACTGTTATCAGGTTTAAGACTCTTATCCTGCTCAGGGCTGTTATCCTGCTCATGACTGCTATCTTGCTCTGAGTTATGGTTCTGCTCGGAATCTTCCGGCAAGTCAGCGGAACTGTTTTGCTTGTTGCGGGTCTCTTTATTACGCTTTATAAAACTAAACATGGTATATGTGGTACTTTTAATTAACAAAAATTAACGACCATTATGTTAGATATATTATCTAACTAAAATAATAGCAGCCCAATTTTTTGGCTAAGTGATTAAATGATGGACATTAAAGTAAAATAGCTTCATATTATCCTAGATTTTATACTAGTATAGCAATATTTTTAATTTCAGCAGTAAGGATCGGAAGAGAAAATCTTAATGATGGGAAATACAATAGAGAATAGGGCTTCTAAGCAGCTGTCAACGAGTCGTATTAGCCGCGGTTTTCACAAAAGCATACTCAGTGCTGTAGTGATGTGTTTAATGATTCAGCCCCTTATGGCAAATAAAAAGGCGGCCAATGAGCAGGCTAAGCAACTCTCCCGGATGAGTACGCCGGTTGAAGAAATAACACTTGAAAATGGCTTAAAAGTCATTGTTAAACCAGATCATCGAGCGCCTGTTGTTATTTCTCAGGTATGGTACAAGGTGGGTTCAAGTTATGAAAGCGGCGG
>DAOVUK010000084.1 GCA_030632625.1 Gammaproteobacteria bacterium | reverse complement strand
GGATTTGAGCTTCAGTCATCTGAGTTCCGCCATTGGGAGGCATAGCACCTTTACCGGTAATAACAACCTTAACCATAGCATCTGTACCCGTTGCTATTCTAGGAGCCCAAAGCGCTTTATCACCAAATTTAGGTGCACCGGCAACGCCATTATCATGACAGGCAAAACATGCGGTTTTGTAAAGAGCAGCACCATCAGCAACAGCCGCAGCAGAAGCAGCAATAAATGCAGCAGCAACTAGTAATTTGATTGTTTTCTTCATTTTTTTACTCCATAAAAAGATAAATTGTTTATCGACGACTCTGCTGCTGACCTTCGTGCCTTTATACACAAAAAGATACACAAAGTTTATGTGCAGGGAATATATCAATACCAAAATTTGGGGATATTTTACACAAAATGGTGCCACTTGATCAACATTTGTTCATAATAAAGTGCTAAAATAGTTAATTATATTGATCTATGCCAACATTGCTCTTGAATAACTGTGCATCCCAACGTTTGAAATCCGGGATCGGATCCAGAAATAGATTTCAAATTCATACTATCACAAGCTATCTGAACAAAAACTTAACATGCCACAAACACCCGCTGCCAATACCAACCACTATCGTTGTGCTGAATTCTTACTCAGCGTCAACAAATGGAGTCAACTACCGCATGATGAGGCGATAGAAGTAGCCTTTGCAGGGCGTTCCAATGCGGGAAAATCCAGCGCCATTAATACCATTAGCGATATTAAAGGCCTCTGTCGGACGTCTAAAACACCTGGACGAACCCAGATGATCAATTACTTTTCCATTGCTCCCAATCGACATCTGGTGGATCTGCCCGGTTATGGTTATGCCAAAGTGCCGCTTAAGGTAAAACTGCACTGGCAAAATTTATTAGAACGCTATTTGATTGATCGGGCATCATTGAGAGGTGTCATGATGATCATGGATGTGCGCCGACCATTGACGGAATATGACTGTCTGATGCTGCAATGGTGTCAAAAAGCAGAAATGTCAGCACATATTCTGCTGACCAAAGCAGATAAATTCAAACGTGGAGCCGCTCAGAATATACTTCTCAAAGTTCAGCGGACTGTTAAAACCGATTATCCCGGAACAACTGTACAATTATTTTCGGCCCTGAAGAAAACAGGCGTAGAACAGGCCAGAGAAAAGTTAAATCACTGGTTTGAAATATAAGGTTTTTGTAACTACTCAGGAAAATTTTGCATTCAGAGCAAAAAAAACCCCACATAGCGTGGGGTAAAAAGGGATTAAGTGAAGTGTCCATAAGGCATGAGCTTTATGTGCACTGTAGATAAGACTATGCTGATATCTATTAGTTCAAATTATTTTAAATTAACTTCACCTTTTTCTTTGAATGGTATACCAAATAAACCGCTGCTGGTATAAACAGAACCGCTTAATTCATATTCGAATGGCTTTGATTTGAGTTGCTTTAAGCCATTTACCTGGCGAATAAGACCGAAGATAGTACTTGTTACTATGACACTAACAACAGTTTCTGATAATGCCTCCAGCCTGAACTGTTCATTACTGACACCCGACGCAAAATCTTTACCATTCAACTCAATATCAAAACTCATACCATCAATATTAAACGTCTCTTTAGTTCGATTCATAATGCGCAGACTGACCTGATAGCGCTGCTCCATCAATGATGATTCCAGTATCTGCATACTGGATATATTGACTTTGAATTGTTCAGGTTTTGTTTCAAGCCCTGCACATCCGTAAAGCATGACCACAGCAATAAAGGAAATAATGATTTTTAGCATGTAAATACCATTCTTAAACAATGAGTAACTTATGGATGGACACTAATTAATACTTATCGGGCACCCATTTATACTTGTAATCCGGTGCTTTATACCCATCACTGTCCTGACGAGGTGGAAGTTTCGGTTTGTCAAATGCTAATTTCTCATATGGAATTTGAGACAGCAGATGAGAGATACAATTCAACCGTGCCTTCTTTTTATTGTCACCGTTCACCACATTCCACGGTGCCCATTTGCTGTCAGTGGCTTCAAACATACGATCTTTAGTCCGTGAGTATTCATACCAGCGGCGATGAGATTCCAAGTCCATAGGACTCAGTTTCCAATGTTTACGGGGATCATTAATACGGTTTTTGAAGCGACGAGTCTGCTCTTCCTTGCTCACCTCAAACCAGTATTTGATCAGAATAATGCCATCCTTGATAAGGTAGTTCTCGAAGTTTGGCACATTCTCCAAAAACTGTTTGTATTCTTTCCTGGTGCAAAAGCCCATCACCGGCTCAACATTGGCACGGTTATACCAGCTGCGATCAAATAGTATCACTTCACCAGCCGCTGGAAACCGCTCAATATAGCGTTGCATATAGAGTTGGCTCTTCTGACGCTCATTAGGGCTTGGCAAGGCATTAATTCGAAATACTCGCGGACTGGTACGCTCCAGAATGCGCTTGATCGTTCCCCCTTTACCTGCCGCATCCCGCCCTTCAAACAATACAATAACCCGTGCTCCTTTTTCTACCACCCACTCCTGCAGTCGACACAATTCAACTTGTAGTTTGTATAGTTCGGCCTCATATTTCTTATTGGCGAGTTTTTTAGGTGCTTTTTTACTCATCGTCTTTTCCCTGTTTTGGTTGAACCTGGAATAATCATTTCGTCCCGGGTATTTCATAAAACATAGCATAGCACATTTGTGGTTCTTCACATTATTGCGTACTTTTTGTATTCACTCGGTGAATTCAGCCATTCATAGATATGATGGTAGAGACGTTGCATGCAACGTCTCTACGTATGCTTACCACCCTGGCGGTCGTTACGTGACCGTAAAGACAAGGCATGCCTTGTCTCTACAATTTGGAAAAGTACGCATTTATGTGAAGAGCCACATTTGTGCTGCAGCTAAAGCCATGCGCTGAAGTGCAGAGTTTTGAATTACAGAAAATATGATTCCTGATATAATGACGATACCATGAAAACAGTGACAAACAGAGCAGAGAAATGAATGAAATAGCAGCAAAACTATCAGAAATATTTACCGACCTCACAAAGTACATCAAGGCTCCAAAGTATTTAGCTGCGGGTCTTATTATTCTATTTATGACAGTCGTTTTATTGCCTGTGTTAAAATTTCTGGCAATTACCCTGGCCGTTATATTCATTTTTATCGGCTTTAATCCGGAGCATGATCTCAGCCAGCAGGTAGTGGATTTTTTTAATAAATTGAAATAGCCATTTTTTACATTATTGCGTACTTTTTGTATTCACTCGGTGAATTCAGCCATTCATAGATAGGGTAGAGACGTTGCATGCAACGTCTCTACGTATGCTTACCACCCTGGCGGTCGTTACGTGACCGTAGAGACAAGGCATGCCTCGTCTCTACAATTTGGAAAAGTACGCAAATTTGTGAAGAATCACAAAAGTACGTAATAATTTGAAGAATCAATATTATTCTTTTTAAACAGTCAGTTCTTGACAGAACACGTGTTTCTTATAAAAATATCTGCACTGAAATTTAATTTAAAGGTCATTTAATGAAACATGTTTTGATATTTTTTACGCTTATTTCATTTGTTTTGTTTGCTCATATCGTCAGTTCTGAAACGCTCAAGGTTGGAGTTTCAACAGGATATCCTCCGGTTGCTTTTAAAAATAAAGGAAAAATAGTTGGTATTGAAGCTGATTTGGCTGGAAATATTGGCGATATTACTGGGATGACCATCAAGCTGATTGAAATTCCCTGGGATGATCTTGAAAATGCTCTGAATCAGGGAGACGTCGATGTGCTGATGTCGGGAATTTCTATTACAGATGAAAGGAAAAAAAGAGTCGATTTTAGCCAACCTTATATGACTATCGGTCAGATGGTACTCATAAAGGCGGATAACATTATGAGTTTCGCTTCAAAAATGTCAATGTACTCAGCGGGGAAACGTTTTGGTGTTGAAAAGAATACCACGGGCCAGCAGTTTGTCACAGCAGAATTTTCAGCGTCACAGATAGATACTTTTGACGGTGTTGCACAGGGAATTAAAGCACTTAAGTCGGATAAAATTGATTATTTTGTTCATGATGCACCGACTATCTGGCAGTATACCGTTTTACCGGGAACTCAGGATAAAGAACTTTTCGGCTTGTATGAATACATGACCAATGAACCCATAGCCTGGGCTGTTAAAAAAGGTAATCAGGCGCTTCTGGAAAAATTAAATCAGACTCTGCTCGCAATGCAAAACAGGGGACTGGTGAATAAGGCTGTTAATCATTGGATTCCTTTAAAAATAGAAGTAGGGCATAAGTTAAAAAAACGATAGGTTAAAACTATGTCAGAACATCATATAAAACTCAGCTGGACCAAACAAACTGAATCATTTGCCTATAAGGATTACAATCGGGATCATCAATGGGATTTTGGTGAAGGCTTAATTGTTAATGCTTCATCTGCGCCGCAATTTCTTGGCAATCCGGAATGTGCTGATCCGGAGCGTGCCTTTGCTGCTTCTTTATCAAGCTGTCACATGTTGTTTTTTATCGCCATCTGCTCAAAAAAACGTCTTGTTGTCCAGGATTATATTGATAATGCCACGGCTATTTTAGAAACAGATGAGCAGGGCGATCTGGTGATCAGTCAGGTAATCATCAGACCGGAAGTCATTTTTGCTGAAGGAGTTGAAGTGGATAGAGAAACAATTGAACAAATCCATCAGCAATCACATGATAAATGCTTTCTTGCCAAATCGGTTAACTCCGATGTTATTGTAGAACCAGTCTGGCGTTAATTATAGAGAGTTGCGGCGTGATCTGTTTCTCTGCCGACGCTCTTTTATATGACGGATAATATGCAGTCGCCACAGTAGTCTTATGCTGGCATAGGCAATGAAGGCACTGATGATACCGCAGATCAGGCTGCCCAGTAAAAAAGGCTGCCAGATTATATGTAATTGTTCTGTAAACCATTCTGCTGTCAGTTGATAATCACTGGTGATTGCTTCCTGATTCAAAACAAAGGCACCCGTTTTATAGGCGGTATAGAAGATCGGCACCATGGTGAGCGGGTTAGTTATCCACACCAGGGATACTGAAATTGGCAGATTAACCCGAACCATAATAGCGATGGCTGCAGCAAAAACCATCTGCAGGGGAAGCGGTATAAATGCACAGAACAGTCCTACTGCAAATGCACCGGAAACAGAACGGCGGTTAAAATGCCAGAGATTAGCATCATGCAATAGTTTGCCAAAGATTTGTAAATGCTTATGGCCTCTGATCGTGTGATGATCAGGCATGTATTTTTTTATAAATTTTTTTGGCATAATAAAAATTTCAGTTTAAACAAAGATGGTTAGTGACGACCTTTCTTTAGAACCACTTTTCAGGGACTTTCTCTAAGGACATAGTTTATGCGCACAAGGATTGTTGCGTTTCTCATTGGAAATATCAGTTTTCTCTATTGGCCATTGGATTGCTGGCCTCTGAACTGGCTCCTGAAAAGAGAGGCTGAATCTGATGCTGTATTTTTAAATACGCCATCAATTCTATTAATTATTTGTCTGTTTTTAGCCCTTCTCATCATATTATACAAAGCCCGACTGGTTTTTGTTAGCTCATCACCATTTATTTTCCCGGTATTCCTTAAAAATCAGATAATTCCTATAGTTGCTTTTTTTATGGCAGGCGTTCTTTTTACTGCAGTTTACATCAGTTATATCTATCCTGAGCTCGATCTGGAGCAGATAGAGGGTACAACCATTGAAGTAAAAGGATATGTTGATTCAATTCCTAAAAAAACAGATGAAAAACAGGGTTTTGAATTTTTTATTACGGCCCGGCAAGTTCCTCTTACTTCTGCTGATAATGCCAACAAAATTCATCCTGATATGCAGAACAGGCAATGGGATGATTCGTTTAAGGGTAAGGTGCGGCTGAGTTGGTATCATAGCGATAAACAACTGGTCAGTGGCCAGCAATGGCAATTAAAAATTCGTTTAAAAAAACCGAATGGGCTGTTAAATGGTGGTTTTGATTATGAAAAATGGCTTTATCAAAACCGTATTCTGGCAACAGGTTATGTTCGCGATGGATATCCTTTAAAGGTTTCTGAGCTATCGTTCTTTAAAACACATCTTGCCAGTTTAAGGCAAAAAGTATCAACTCAATTAGATGTGACTCTGTCAGATTACCCCTACAAAGGACTGGTGAAAGCACTGGCAATCGGCATCAGACATGATATAGAACCTGAGCAGTGGCAGGCTTTTCTACGTACAGGGACAAATCACTTAATTGCTATTTCAGGTCTTCATATTGGCCTTATGTCCTCTCTGATCTGGCTGATAGTTTATGCATTATGGCGTTCCTTCAGTACCTTAAATCTGAGATACCCTGCAACATTTATAGCCTCCTCAGCAGCATTGATTGCAGCGATTATGTATGCCGCTTTAGCAGGTTTTGCAATTCCCACTCAAAGAGCTCTGATCATGCTGTCAGTGGTTTTTATCGCTATCATATTCAAACGTGAATTGTTACCCGGCTATATATTATTGCTGGCTTTTCTGGCGGTTATTATTGTTGATCCCTTAAGTTCTTTATCACCCGGTTTCTGGTTATCATTCGGCGCGGTGGCTATTATTTTATTTATCCTGTCGGCTCGTCTTGGGACTAAAACAGGCCGGGGAGACAAATTATGGCAGTTTGGCTGGCTGCAGCTGGCAATCTTTATTGGTCTGCTGCCGCCTTTGCTGATTTTATTTCATCAGTTTTCATTAATTTCACCAATAGCTAATCTTTTTGCTGTGCCTTTAATGAGTCTTATTATAGTGCCGTTAATACTCCTGGCCACAGTATTGCTTTTTATCATTGAGCCTGCAGGTTTGTTTATCTTTGAGTTGCTTGAGTGGCCGATTGATGTTCTGTTCTGGAGTCTGGGCAGTTTAAGTCAATGGCCGCAGAGTCTTATCCATATTGCAGAACCATCAGGGCTGGTGAAGTTAATGGCTTTTCTCGGCAGCCTCTGGTTGTTAATGCCAAAAGGCTGGCATGGACGATGGTTAGGTAGTATTTTATTTTTCCCCCTGTTTTTTGTTGAAGCAGAAAAAATACCACAGGGGCAAATACAACTGGTGGTACTGGATGTGGGGCAGGGACTTGCCATGATGCTGCGTACTCGTCATCATACCCTGTTGTATGATACTGGAGATAATTACAATGATCAGTTTAATATGGCTGATAAAGTGATTATTCCCTATCTTAAGCTGCATGGGATCAATCAAGTGGATAAGTTAATTGTCAGTCACTCAGATCGCGATCATGCTGGTTCATACTCAGAATTAATTCAGCAAATACCGATCAAGGCAGTTCTGGCGGGAGAGCCGGACAAATTAAATGTGAAATCAGCCTCAAATTCAGATAAGAATAAAATTAATAAGCCCGCTTCTGTTTTTTCTGTCGATCAGTGCCTTAAGGGGCAGCAGTGGCAGTGGGATGATGTTCAGTTTCGGATTTTATCACCGCAAAAACCCTTGCAGGGTAAAAAAAAGAATAACCGCTCCTGTGTGCTGCACATCACTACAGCTTTGAATCAGACCGTTCTTTTGACGGGTGACATTGAAAAAAGTGCAGAAAAACAATTGCTTAATGAATATCCTGAGTTGACAGCCGATGTTTTGCAAGTGCCGCATCACGGCAGCCTAACCTCATCATCATCTCTTTTTCTCAAGCAGCTGCAGCCGGGCATTGCGCTGTTTTCTTTTGGCTATAGAAATCGTTTTCATCATCCGTCAGAGAGGGTAGTCAGCCGCTATAATAAAATGCAGGTTAAATTATACAATACAAGCAACGGGGCTATTGATATTAAGAGCAATATGACCAATAATTCATTTTCGGTGACAGAATATCGAGCAGCAAATCAGCGATTATGGCATCGGGAAATAAAATCGCTTTAGTTGTGTGTATTATTCCAGGACAGGCTCCTGGATTTAAGTTAAGGGAAAATTGTGTTTGAATTAATATTAGCCGGCGGCTGGATTATGGCGCCAATTATTTTATGTTCTATTTTGTCTCTGACGATTGTAGTTGAACGTTTCTGGACATTGCGCGAGAAAAAAATTGCGCCACCTAATTTAGCCGAGCAAATTATCAGACTGCATCAAAAAAATCGTATTACCAATGAAGCCATTACCAAACTCCATAATAATTCACCTTTAGGACGTATCCTGGCAGCAGGTTTACGCAATATGAATAGTCGACGTGAATTAATGAAAGAAAGCATTGAGGAAGAGGGACGTCAGGTTGTTCTTGAGTTAGAACGTTTTCTTAATACTTTGGGTACAATTGCTTCAATTACACCACTATTAGGGCTTTTGGGCACGGTTATAGGCATGATCAAAGTCTTTGCTGTTATTACTGCTCTGGGTGTCGGTGATCCAAAAATACTGGCGGATGGGATTTCAGAAGCTCTGCTGACGACTGCAGCGGGTTTGTCAGTGGCCATCCCAAGTGTGATGTTTTATCGCTTTTTCCGTGGTCGGGTTGATGAATTACTGTTAAAAATGGAAGCTCAGGCAGTTTATCTGGTTGAAGTTATTCATGGTGATCGCCCTGATCTGAGAAATTGATATGAATTTTCGTCATAAAAAACCTGAAGAACTGGATGTTAATGTCACACCACTTATTGATGTTGTGTTTTTATTATTAATTTTCTTCATGGTTTCCACCACTTTTGACCGGCAGTCGGAGCTGAATATTGAGCTGCCTGAAGCCAGTGGCGAGATTACTGAGTCTGAAAAAGTAGAAATAGAAATCTTTATTGGTCCCGACGGGAAATTTACCATTAATGGTAATGAAACCATTAATACTCAGATAGATACTCTGCTCAGAGCTTTGCGTGAAGCGGCAGGCGATGACAATGATCCCAGAGTTATTATTGCCGCAGATAAAAAGACCACACATCAGGCTGTGATGACGGCCATGGATGCTGCTCGTCAAATGGGCTTTGTACATATTACCTTTGCCGCAGTTAAACCGGAATAAAATGTCTGGTTTTATTTCACAGGCGGTTTAAGGCAATGAAATCCATTACTCATTACTGGCAAGATTTTAATTTTGTCAGTCTGGCTCTGGCTCCGCTCAGCTTTTTGTTTTGTTTTTTAGCCTCTTTACGACGTTTTTTTTATCGTATTGGTTTATTTAAATCATGTTCATCTCATTTGCCCGTTATCGTTGTTGGTAATATCTATATTGGCGGCAATGGTAAAACGCCCTTTGTTATCTGGTTAGCTGAGCAATTAAAAGCAGCCGGTTATAAACCCGGCATTGTGAGTCG
>DAOVUK010000345.1 GCA_030632625.1 Gammaproteobacteria bacterium | reverse complement strand
TGTAGAGACAAGGCATGCCTTGTCTCTACGGTCACGTAACGACCGCCAGGGTGGTAAGCATACGTAGAGACGTTGCATGCAACGTCTCTACCCTATCTATGAATGGCTGAATTCACCGAGTGAAGACAAAAAGTACGCAATAATGTGAAGAACCTCTTTTATGTAGAAAATTTATGCATTTTTTGATATTTGTCGGGTTTGCCCCAAGGTTAGAGATTGAGAGTTTTACTAATTCCTAGTAAAATACACAGTCTTTTCATCTATGTTTCCGGTATGCGCACCGGTTGTTGAGTTGAAATGTTCTATAAGATATTGAATATTCTTTGTTTTAAAGTTTTAGTGGGTTCAAATGATGTTTCCGGGCTGTAATGAAAGATTGGGTTGAGAATTTATAAAATGTTTGAGCATTTAAAAGAAGACATTCAATGTGTTTTTGATCGTGATCCCGCTGCACGAAATTATTTTGAAGTATTAACAACCTATCCTGGTGTTCATGCCATGTTGTTTTATCGTATGAATCATCGCCTGTGGAGCTGGAATATTCGCTGGCTGGCGCGTTTCTTTTCATCGCTAGCAAGAATGCTGACCGGCATTGAGATTCATCCCGGTGCAAGCATTGGCCGACGCTTTTTTATTGATCATGGTATGGGGGTTGTCATTGGTGAAACGACAGTTATTGGTGATGACTGTACTTTGTATCATGGCGTGACATTAGGTGGTACTTCCTGGAACAAGGGCAAGCGTCATCCTACTTTAGGTAATGATGTGGTGGTTGGTGCCGGGGCTAAGGTTTTAGGTCCTATCACATTGGCAAGCGGCTCCCGGGTTGGTTCTAATGCCGTGGTTGTCAAAGATGTGCCGGAATTCTGCACGGTGGTGGGTATCCCCGGTCGGGTGATTGCAACGGCCGATAAGCCTAAGCGTGCTGAAGATTCTCAGCAGGCTGAAGGCTCTCAAAATGCTGAAGGCTCTCAAAACGCTGAAGGCTCTCAGCAGGGTACAGAGTTTCATCCAAACGATGAGAATCGTGAGCACATGGCCAAAAAAATTGGTTTTGATGCCTATGGTACGTCCGGTGATATGCCTGATCCGGTGGCTCATGCAATTAACTGTATGCTGGATCATATGCATTCAGTCGATGATAAACTCGAAAAAATGTGTACAGCTATTCGCTCTATTGATGCAGAATTTCCAGACATCAGCATACCGGAGGTGCATATTTGTGAAATAACGCCGATTGATGAGCATCCGGAAACCTGTCCTGCACAGGATATATGCAGTGGTGCGACGGGCAACAAACAGGAAGATAGCATCCATATTGTTCATTTAGATACGAAAATCTCAGTTAAGAAAAATTCTGACAATGATGATAACAGGCTGTGAAGGGAAATAAGGCTGACAGTCGGTAAAAAATACTTGACTAAAATGCTTGGTTTTTTTAAAATAAGCATATGACATCTTAAGAAAATAGGAATAAATCATGAGATTGACCACAAAAGGGCGTTATGCAGTAACTGCAATGCTGGATTTAGCGCTTCATTACGAGCAAGGTCCAATAACTTTGGCTGATATTTCTCAGCGTCAGGAAATCTCACTTTCTTATCTGGAGCAATTATTTTCCAAATTAAGAAAAAACGCACTGGTTGATAGTGCCAGAGGACCAGGCGGCGGTTATCGCCTGAGTCGACCTGCTGATGAGGTTGCTGTTGCTGAAATTATTGCCGCAGTTGATGAAACCGTTGATGCCACACGTTGCAAACGTAAAGCTAATTGTCAGCATGAAGAAAGGTGTTTGACCCATGAACTCTGGTGTGATCTGAGCGATCAGATTTTTGACTTTCTGGCTAATATTTCTTTGGGAAATCTGGTTGAAAAGCAGGCTGTCAGAGAAGTTGCCAGACGTCAGGATAAAATGGTTGCTATGCGTGGGGATAAGATTCGCGTAAAACAGCCTGATGTGGCAGAAATCTGAAATAACCTGGTATTACATAATCAAAGTTATGCAAGAGTTTTTTTAATAGATAGAATTGCACAAAATAATTCCGGACAGGCTTCTGAAGCAGCCGGGAATAGGGCAAGAATCAATAACCAACGAATCACTGACAAGCGTTTGTTATTAACTGATTACAGGAATTATTAATGAGTTCACCGATATATCTGGATTATTCAGCAACAACGCCCGTAGATAAGCGTGTCGCTGAGAAAATGTGTCATTATCTGACAATGGATGGGAATTTTGGCAATCCAGCATCCCGTTCCCACAAATACGGCTGGGATGCAGAAACAGCAGTTGAACAGGCACGGGCCGATGTTGCCGCGTTAATTAATGCAGATGCAAAAGAAATTGTCTGGACTTCCGGTGCCACTGAAGCTGATAATCTGGCCATTAAAGGTGCTGCTCATTTTTATTCTAAACGCGGTAAGCATATCATTACTGCAAAGACCGAGCATAAAGCCGTTCTGGATACCTGTCGCCAGCTTGAGCGGGAAGGTTATGAAGTGACTTATCTGGATCCGCAGGAAGATGGACTGATTGATATCTCTGCAATTGAAGCGGCGATGCGTGATGATACGATTCTAGTTTCTATTATGCATGTCAATAATGAAATTGGTGTGATTCAGGATATTGAAGCAATCGGTGAGTTGTGTCGCTCAAGAAAAATTATTTTTCATGTGGATGCCGCCCAAAGTGCTGGAAAAATAGAAATTGACCTGAAAAAACTGAAAGTTGATTTGTTATCACTTTCAGCACATAAAGTGTATGGCCCAAAAGGTATTGGTGTCCTGTATGTACGTCGTAAGCCTAGAATACGCATTGAAGCACAAATGCATGGCGGCGGACATGAACGCGGAATGCGTTCCGGTACGCTGGCACCACATCAGTGTGTTGGCATGGGCGAAGCATTTAAAATTGCTAAAGCAGAAATGGCTGCTGAAAACAAACGCATTCTTGCTCTGCGGGATCGTTTATTAAAAGGCTTTGAAGGCATGGAAGAACTCTATGTTAATGGTAACCTGGAACAGCGGGTACCCCACAATTTGAACCTGAGTTTCAACTTTGTAGAAGGTGAATCTTTGCTCATGGCGATTGATTCACTGGCCGTGTCTTCAGGTTCTGCCTGTACCTCCGCGAGTCTGGAACCGTCCTATGTGCTTAGAGCGATAGGCCGTAATGATGAGCTGGCGCATAGTTCGATTCGCTTCAGTATAGGACGTTTTACTACAGAAGAAGACGTCGATTACACCATTAAACTGCTTAAAGAGAAAGTGGATAAATTAAGACAGCTTTCGCCGTTATGGGATATGTATAAAGATGGTATTGATATATCGTCTATTCAGTGGAATGCTCATTAGCTTATAACATGACTGATGTAGTAAAATTAGATTTAGTACAAGAAATAATAATTCGAGGTGAATGACAATGGCTTATAGTGACAAAGTAATGGATCATTACGAAAATCCACGTAACGTGGGCACTATGGATAAAGACGAATCGGGTGTCGGCACCGGTATGGTTGGTGCACCGGCATGCGGCGATGTGATGCGTTTGCAGATCAAGGTTGATGAACAGGGTATTATTGAAGATGCCAAGTTTAAAACCTATGGCTGTGGTTCAGCCATTGCCTCAAGTTCTCTGGTGACTGAATGGGTGAAAGGAAAAACTCTGGAAGAAGCGGGTCAGATTAAAAATACTGACATTGCTGAAGAATTAGCCTTACCACCGGTCAAAATTCATTGTTCAGTTTTGGCTGAAGATGCAATTAAAGCAGCAATCACGGATTATAAAGAAAAACAGTCTTAAGATTTAGATTGAAGGTTAGATTGAAGGTTTAGGTTATGGCAATTACATTAACAGCAGCTGCAGCAGAACACGTTGCCCGGTTTATTGAAAATCGCGGCAAAGGTGAAGCATTACGCCTGGGTGTAAAAACAAACGGTTGTTCTGGAATGGGTTATATTCTTGAATTTGCAGACAAAATTGATGATGATGACAATATCTTTGAAGACAAGGGTGTGAAAATCATTGTCGATCCAAAAAGCTTAATATACATAGATGGTACAGAACTGGACTATGGCAAGGAAGGTCTTAACGAGGGTTTTAAATTTAATAACCCTAATGTCAAAGACGCTTGTGGTTGTGGTGAGAGTTTCAACGTTTAGTAACCAAGAGTTTCAACGTGTAGGTTGTGGCTGAGCTTTAGCGAAGCCCAACGTGTTCCCCTTCATTCCTCTTTGTTTCCCCCCATCCCCCCGGCCTTATTATAGAAATCAATAAAGGCTTTTTTATTATCAATTTATCTGCCAGGTTGTATATTTCTCATGAGCAATAACTTAAAAAATAGCACAGCAGATAATTATTTCAGCCTGCTGG
>DAOVUK010000038.1 GCA_030632625.1 Gammaproteobacteria bacterium | reverse complement strand
TGCGTACTCCACAGACTTAAAATCCCGTCAGCCCGACGGTATGGAAAAAGTATAATCTATTTTCGTACAGAATTCAATGGATATTAAAAATATTTTTATGGGGCTGATCCCCGACATGAATGACGGGGTATTTCGCTTCATTTTTTAAGAGCTTTTTAGATAAAAGGTTTTGGGAACTATATTGGGGGGAGTTGGCTTTAGTTGAAAGTAAAGATGTTGAAGGGGCAATGGTTGCTCTAGGAAAGGAACTAAAGAAATCAAGTCCAGAGAAAGAAAATCTTCAAAAATTATCATTAAATTTGGCTCATGCATGTAAGTCTTCAATACATGAATCCTGGGGCGTTGATGAAATATTACAATAAATATTTTTAGGTTTTATTACTGGAGAAATAAAATGAAATAATGAGTCTTGGAAAAATACCATATGAATAATTTTAAACAAGTATTCTTAATTATTAGGTTTAGTGACAACCTAATAAAAACTGCTTTCTGCTAGATCAATAGGTTTGTCACCAGTATAAATCGGAGAACTAAATGAAAAAAATCCAAAAATATTCTGTAGGACTTGCTGTTTTCAGTCTTATTTTATCCTCTGGATGTAGTTTCAATCCCTATGTTCAAAGCAATACTCCTCGACCCGGTTATGTTCCAAGCAAAGACAAAATGGAGTCTCTTCAAAAAGAGGATTTCCAATACAAATCTGGTACAAGCAACTTAAAGACTGTACACGTTTCGGTCGCGGATGCAAGAGCGTATGCCCAGTTTCTACAAGATGCCTATGAAGACGCTCTTGGACGTAGATCTATGACGCGAACGGCCATCAATTTAGGCACCTTAACTACAGCTTTAGCTGCAATAGGAATTGGTATGTCTGGTGGCAGTGAAGATGCAGCCTTGTATACTGGTCTTGCATCCGCTGCATTAGGTATAAGTGGCCAACTACTTTTAACTAGAGATCATGAAACTGCTTATAGTCTCGGAGGCCAAGCCGTAGGTTGTGTACTTTCTGCTGCGACAAATCATCGACCAAATAATCTCAAGCTACTTGCTATTAAGACAGCAAAAAATAATTTGGCTAACGCCTTAAAACAATATGAGATAATAATTGAGCAATATAAATCCCTTGGTGATGAAACGTATACTACCAAAGACGGACAAAACGTAAAAATTTCAACAAACGAGATTTACCAATCTAAGCTTGTACTTGCCAAAAAAAGAATCGATACGGCAATTCTAAATTTGGAATTTGTCAATGATTTTTTGCAAAGCACTGATATCTTAGGTGAGCAATTACTGAATAAAATAGAAGAAATACGTTGGAAGGTTAACGATTCTGTAAGACGTAGCGAACCTGATATTCTGGTGCTGAATGATGGCTTACGCTCTATCCTAACAAGCCGTATTCCGGGTCTAAGTGTTAAGATTCCTGATGCTGCGGGACAAAATGTCAGTAAACTTCCTGATGGAAAGAGATATTCCGATAAAACTGGGATTGACAAAGTAGATAAATTAATAGGCGAGTCCAACGAATATTCAGCGAAAATAGAGGAGGCAATTGCTAGCTTGAAGAAGGCTTTGGATAATGCAGGAGGGGCTCAACTCAAGTTTGAGGAGTCGGTATTTTCTGGATGTGCGTTCGCTGGCGGACAAATGCCTTCCGAGCCGGCGGCATTAACCCTAAATCCCGCATCAGTGAATATATCCGCCAGACAAGATGCGGATGTTGTTACAGTTATCACGGGCGGAGTAACTCCATTTGTAGCCCAGGCAAGTGGTATAGATAAGCCAGTAAAAATAACCGGTAGAATACTTATCGTACCGATTAGTGCAGGCGAAGCCACCGCTGGAAAGAAAATTCATACCATTGTTTCAGACTTTTTCGGCAGAAGCGCGGACTTTACCGTAAATGTTGGTGCGCCACAGCCACCAATAAATGGTAGTGATGAAACTCTATTAAAGTCCACCAAAATTGAGAATATTCAAAAGTCCCTAAACAAAACTACAAGCGTCAATTTGAATGTCGACGGATTCATGGGAGAGAGTACCCGAACAGCACTACTTACTGAATTGGTTAAGGAGCATCTTGGAACAATAGTTGCCCATTTGAATAGAGCTCCTTCAGACCTGAAATGCAAGTCTGCAGTAGACGCTATAAGATCTAAGTTTGATGCTGGAACAGTTGACGAAAGTTCTGTGAAAGCTAATCTCAACAAACTATATTCCGAAACAGAAATAAAATCAAAATCTTCGGTTAAACAAGATGAGCCGTTGGTTAATTATGTTTCAACATGCGAAATTTTGGGGTAATCTATGGCTAAATTAAAATCAAGTGATAAAAGTAAACCGGATAATACCATTCTGGTAAAACTGGTTTATGAAAACTTGCCACGTTTAGTGGCGGATGCTTCGAGTCCATTTTTTGCTGAGTTTATTCAGTTGCTCAATATTAGTAATGGATCAACAGATGCTAATATCGTCAAAGATGGATTTAATCAGGATTTTAACCCAATAGTCAAATCTCAGGATATATTAACTGATGGAGGAACAAAGTACGGGTATTATGATCCTGATACGCCGAACACTATCTATCTCAATAGAGCTTTAGTTAATGCCGTAAATGAGATCAATGATTTAGATTCAAGGAAATTTCTTCTTGGAAAAATTATACATGAATTACTTCATTGGGCCGAATTCAAACGTTCGGAGGGCCCCAGGATAGGCTCTGGCAGTATAGATTTTGGCGAGCAAATGGAAGTGTTTTTCCATGGCTTACTTGCTGGAAGTCAGTCACCAAACGTTCCCGAATCCTTAATAGATGAGTTTCAGCGTATTTCCAAACGCGACTGGGGACCGCAAAGCCCAGTGGTGGATGGGCGGATAGACGGTCGTGAAAGCATCGGCTCTCATCTGACGATTGAATCCGGAAGTCACCTGAAAGATGCCCTCAGTATCGAAAGAGAACGTTTAGAACCCGTTCTTGCCCTGATGCCTGGGGATGAATCCCCTAACCCAAGGGCTAATCGTCATTCTACCCCCGACTATTATCATTCCAGGGAAATTGGATTCGAGCCAAGACTGTTTAAGTTGAACGCCTTAGCACTGAAACTTTATTGCAAGCTCAACGATTTTTCATTTGAATCATCGGATCGGGTTTTGCTGGGTATTCGCGGTTGCCGCGTTGCGCCTGAAAACTCTGCTTTGAGTCATCAGCCGTTTATTTCTGAAGCAACTATTGGGGAGTTAAGCCAAGACTACGAAACGCCACGATGTAATTTAGGGGTTTGGAATCAGGAGAATGACGAAATTGCTCTGTACCCTGGTTCAACAGTACCGCACAGACGATATTTGACTCGTCAAATGGAGCAATGCCGGGGCGGAAATATCAAAAAGACCGTTGCTAACCAGTTGCCAACCGGCAGGTACGATTATAAGTGCGGAACTCATGGTGGAGATGTTTGGGGAGCTTTTCGTATGGAGCAGGATGTTGTTGTAATGAGAAGTTGCAACAATCTTGATTTTGAAATTGGAGATATTTGGCATCTCTGGCGCCCATTTGATAATATCCATCCGACCTTCTATATGTCAGCTACAGACTTCTCGTCTGCTGGTTGTCAGACTGTTGTTGGTACTTTTAAAGACGATAAACATTTGGGCGATTGGTCAGCGTTTCGTAAAAGTGCGGGTCTCACGAACAGAAGAAGCTGTAGTGGCACTCAGGAGGCATTCAGTTATCTTCTAGTCACGACCAGAGAACTTAGACTCATGCGGTACCTCATTGATAGCCAGAGGAATATAATTGATCTTGACCAGTTGGTGAAGAATGCTCTCCAATGGCGAAGGCTTCGATTTGGTTCCACTGGAATAAGGGTAAAAAAATTACAAAGGGCACTTGAGATCAATGTCGATGGTAAGTTCGGACCCAAGACGATGATGACCCTAATTGAAATGCAAGAAGCCAATGGTTTGCCGAATGATGGTATTTGTTCTCCTTCTGTTGCCGAAGCTCTCGGTTTAGCTATTTGGAGTCGCCAGGGTGTTTCATCAACCACATCTAGTACCATTAGCTCAGCTCCGGCAGCGGTAGCGGTAGCTGCGTTAAACATGAAGTTACCCGTGTTTAGAGGTAACCAGGACCAAGGACTGATTCCTTCAGTTGTGCGGTTACAGCAAATGTTGAATCGTTTGGGGTACATGCGAGTTGTGGATGGAGACTATGGCCCATCTACGGCAGAAGCTGTGGAGTGGGCGCGAATAAAATATAACCAGGCAGGTTCTCCTGACATCGTTGACATAGCACTTGTTGAAGAGTTAACTAAGGCACATCCGCTAAATGCTAGATTAACCACCGAGGGAGCGACCTTTATAGGTATGACGGAAATAGGCTCACCGACCTATTATGAGAAAATCGCTACCTTTCCTCATTACCCAGGTGAAAGTAGTGGTCTGACGATAGGATTTGGATATGATCTCCGCTTTGTCTCTGAGTCAGAGTTTCGAAACGACTGGCAATCATTATTAGAGAAAACAGTTTTCGATCATCTACTACTATTTTGTGGCAAGTACGGCAAGAAAGCAAAAACTGCGGCAAGAGACTTAAAGCGAAACGGGATTAAAATCCCATTTCAAGTTGCAGCTGAGGTTTTTTTTGACAAAACCCTGCCAAGAGCAACAGAAGATGCAGAGTCAATTTATCCTCAATTACCGTTTTTACCAGGGTTATGTCAAGCAACTGTCGTAAGTTTGGTGAATAATCGTGGAAGTTCGCTCGGTAATGGCTCAGATGATCGTCGCAGAGAAATGCGTCAGATTGCTTACGCTCTAGAAGACTCTGCAGCCTATGGCGAAATTCCCACTCTTTTGATTTCAATGAAGCGCCTTTGGCCTAGTAGCGAAGGGCTCCGCAACCGTCGTGAACAAGAGAGCCTGCTGTTTCAAAGAGGATTGGATGGTAATGCTGGTTATTAGATGTGTGATATCATAGATATTGATTTCATTAAAATTCTTGAACATATTTCAATAAAATTTCTGCTTTTTAACTCTAAACATTAGGCTGTAAAAAATAGTGAATGGCAGGTAAGTACAAAAAGCGTCGGAGTTATGGACTGATCAATCTTTGATTTTCAGATTGTAATCCATAAAGCCTCTGATAATCCTTAACAATTGTACCATCTCAACTCTTTCAGGAAATTTGAATTCTGACTCTTTTTAATACCAGTTAACATAAGTCGCTCTATTTTACCTGTACTGTTTACATTTTTTGAGTAAACATAATCAAGTTGATATACAATAGTAGAATTATAAAAAGAAGTTTTATTGAATAATTGCTCTCACTTTATTAGGAAAAACTATGTTATCTAGAAATAATTTTACACTGGCACTCTTTGTATCAACACTAATAGCTATGACATCAATTTGTCAGGCAGAACCTATATCTGACACTAGTACTAATAGTGCAGAAACGATGACCATTGCTGAAATTTTTGCCAACAAGGACTCATTGAAAGGAAAGCTGGTACGAGTCAAAGGTAAAGTCGTTAAAGTTTCCCATAACATCATGAAACTTAATTGGATCCATATTAAAGATGGAACTGGTGAAAAAGGAACTGATAAGATTATTTTTCGTTCAAAAACTCAAAGTGCACCTGTTGATTCTGAAGTTGTTGCTCAAGGAGTAGTCGATACTAATCTTGATTTTGGCTATGGTTATAGCTACTCAATTTTGATTGAGGACTCAACATTTACTAAATAATTAAGTATAAGATGAAATCGTATATGCTCAGTTACTATTGTATTGATCCTGATGGGTGACTGGTGCGGGGCAGTATGAGAAATAATTGGGTGGTACACATAAAGGTCAAAAGTGACTTGATTAAAAACTGATCAATATTCATATTTCAAATCGTAATTCTCAATTTATCTGACACCTAAAACCACCGCTAAACGCCCTGTTCGAATGAATAAGAAAGAGCTAATCATTCGAATTTCGGAGGGAACTCACTATTTTTATTAATATTTTATAGCCACTCCAAATAAGACTCTTTATCACTATAAAAAGTTAGTTTGGCGATACCGTCTTTATGATCTTTTACATCCTCAAAGCTTCCACCTGCATAACAAGTCACTATAGTTTCCAATACGCCAAAGTGTGTAACGATTAGATAGGTCTTATTGATTTTCTGTTGATTAATAGCATCCATAAACAGGCAAACACGGCGAATCAATTGCTCACCACTCTCCCCTTGCGGATATGGTTTTGAAGGGTTCGTTTTATGATAATGAATCGCGGATTTAAGATTTGGCAATAGCTGTTTAGTATAAACACCAAAGTCAATCTCTTTTAAATTATCCGAATAGTGAGCTTCAGCAGGATAGAGTAAGTAGGGGATTATAATCGACAATGATTTTTTAGCCCGCAGCAATGGGCTGCAAAATACCTCATCGAATTGAATATCTTTAAGTTTTTTTGCTCTTTCAATCAAGGATGAAATCCCTGTTTCCGTCAGCGCAGAGTCACTATGGCCTTGAATAATTTGCTTTACATTGTCCAGGGTTTGTCCATGCCTTATTATGTAAAACCTATTCATACGACTGCAATCCCAACTCCCATTTGGTTTAGCTATCCAATCTCAGGCAGTGCGACGCTCAATGAATGCATAATTTTTATTTTATGCCGCATCATCAGGTTTGCCGATTTATATCCTGTTCCATTATTAGTTAAACCAGAAGCTTTGTCCATGAACTATGAACAGGAAAAGAACTCAAATTTGTGATGGACCCAAAAAAAGCCCAATAGTCTGCTTTTCTATTGAAAAGAAACTATTGAGCTTTCAAAGCGTCCGACAACCTGACCCGGACGACTGCCGGCACCACAGATAGTCGCTAACGAGCTAATCGCATTGGTGTTACCGGTATTGTTTGACCAGTAGAAACCTTTCTCAATACCAATAGAAGTCTTAGGACGCTTGCCGTTAACCGGCTTCGCTAACCATTCAGCTGCCTGATAGAGTTTCTTAACGTCAACACCGGCTTTTTTAGCCGCTGACTTAGGATCATATTCCTTCTGCTTCAGATTCCACTTCTTGTAATCTTCATAGCCTTTAGTCTGGAACTTACCCCAGGTAGTACGCCACTGCCATGGTGTGTTACGAGTACCCTGACCGAAACCGGAATTGGATTCCCACTTATTGTTAACCCATTTCTTAATCCAGTCTGAATCTTTCCAGCCGTTCTGCATAATAATACGTGCAATTGCACCCAGAACCAGATTGTCAGAACCCGGGAATACATCCAGGTGTAAACCGCCCATCTTCTTAATATAGGCAATGCCCGCTGTTTCACGAGGATTCAGGGCAATCACTTTCATGCCATTGGTATTAACAAAATTAGTGTTTTTGTCAGGAATGACAACCACATTTATGAACGGACACTAATTAACAACATCACTTAATGATGTCAGGGCCGTTGTCACGTCGATATAAATAACGGCATCGAATTGATCAGACAGGTGGGTATAAGAGTAGTGAGAATCCAATTCATCATCGGGTCGATAAACAACCCCGACATGACGTTGTAATCTGCGCTTACTCAGCAATTGCGCCAACTCCGGTGATTGATGGAGATAAAGTACAAAATGGCGGATTCCCAGACGATGAAACAGAGCCTCATTACTCATGGGATGAGCATTTAATAATCGTTTAACTTCCGCAGGCTGATTCCAGTCATCTGCTGCGCTTACGGTTCCTGAATAGGTGAGCATACCGATGGAAAACATCTCTTGTTTGAAATGCTGACGCATCAGCTGCCCCAGATTAAGCCCGGATTTTTCTGCCATTTCAGTGGCCCGGGCATCACCAAGGTGTGAATTATGCGCCCAGATAATGGTTTTGGGCTTATTCAGGTGTGCATACACAGCCAGAAAAGATTCCATCATATGTAAATCCCGCTGATTCCATGAATCCATGTCATTACCTGTCAGGTACTGAATACGAAAACTTTTTTCAGTATTTTTAGCTATCCGGGCATTTTGCATGGCATAAAAAAACGCCTCACGATCAACAAAAGGGTACTGTTCCGGGCAGGGAAAACGGCATTGTGAAAAATCTTTATATTGCTCAACGACTTCAGCTTCACAGCTCAGCAATGGATTGTGCGCCACGGCTTTTCCATAGCGATGCAAATTGTTATTAAAACGATTAAAACATTGATAGCGTTGCCGGGCCTGCTGTGCAGCCTGAGGGGAAAAGCTCTGCAGATAATTGATCACCAGTTCTCTGGAACGGTCAAAACTATAAATATCCATACCGGACAAACTGACCTTAGGCTCACTTTCCGGCAGTTGTTCATTATATCTTTTTAACCATTGAATAAAGTTCAGCATGGGCAAATTACCCCACAGCCAGTTACCCTGAGGATTAGAGACATTGAGTGCCTGCAGCGCAGAGATTGGAATTAATGAATGAATATATTGATTCAATACGTGGATGTTAGGCAGATCACCTTCCAGCACAATCAGCCTAAAGTTTTTTTCCTGAATAAGCTGTTTACTGAGATTGATACGCTGCTGGTAAAACTCATAGGTGCCATGTGTCGAATCACCAATAAGCACATAAGGTCTCTGAGCAATGAGTTTAATAATTGCTGCTGAATCATGCAGACCTTTCAATGGCACAACAGAATTTTTCAATAACTTTATTGGCGATAATGTGCTGAACTGAGATGATTTTTGTTCAATCGGGTATTGCATTTCAGATGAATAAAGACTGCGCATTGCATCCAGGCTAAAAGTGATCGCGGTAACACACAGAAAACTGGAAAGAAATAAAGAATAAACACCATTGACTGGAAACATTTTGATGACCTGCAATAAAGTGATGACTGTGTATTTGATAATTTAACATCAGAATACATATTTATATGGGTGTATTCCTTTGTTACGACGCTGACAATTCTACAATATTAGGCGAATAAATTCGCCTAATATTGTTATTTTGGAATATCGCAGCAAAAGAACTACACACTATTTATATAGATCAAAATGCACTGTAAATCAAATGATTCAATAATATCTCAGCACTCTATTGATACATCATACGTAGTTCCCGAGAGTCCTGCAGGTAGCATAACGAATATTACAAGCACCCTTCTTCCTCTATCATTAATTTAAATAAATATTATCAGCCTTTGTTTCAGACTAGCAGTTTTGATACACATGAGGAATTTTCAGATGAACAAATTACTATCTTTCTATCAGCAATTGAATAATAAAATCGAATTTGTATCACCGCTATTTGGACTGGGTATTCGTTTATACCTGTTTAATATTTTCTTCAGCTCCGGCTGGACAAAAATACAAAGCTGGGAAACCACTAAAATGCTGTTTGCTTATGAATACAATGTCCCCCTGTTAAATCCTGAATTCGCGGCCTGGATAGGTACTGCAGCAGAGCTGACATTGCCCGTTTTACTGGTCATTGGTATTTTTTCTCGACCCGCTGCACTGGCATTGTTTGCATTTAATGCTATTGCGGCTCTCTCTTATCCCGATATCAGTCCTGCCGGCACAGTTGATCATATTATGTGGGGAGTTATGTCGGCGGCAATTTTCTTTCACGGTGCCGGTAAATTATCACTGGATCATCTTGTACTGAACAAACTATCAGAGAGAAAAACCAGCAAATTTCAGCTAAACAATCAGGCAGAACTGGTTTCATAACGAGTGCCCAGCAGCTCAATGGCAGGTGCTGAGCGGTTCATCATACTCTCTGTTCTCAGCACTGAGAATCCCTGGAGTGATCCGTCATTTAATGCTGGTTGAACCTTATTTCACCTATAGTTCTGACGCAATTAACAAACCTGAAACATTTCCCGGCGCACAACCGGAATCCGGATTTATTCTAAAAACCAAAAAAGATTTTCCTCCCGGGGAGCACATACTGTATATGACTTATGTACTGTCTACTGAGCCTTACAAAGTGGGCAGTGGTGCAAAAATAAATCAGCAGCTTTCTGAGCCATTTCCAATTAAAACCCGGTTAATGCCTCGACCATGAGCATATACCTATAATCATGGAATAATGAGTCTATACGTAGTATCCGAAGCTAATTGAGTAATAGTACGAAATACTTTTCGGCCTTTTTTTTTATATAATTGTCAGTATAAACGTTAGTTAGTGTGTATCGGTTAATTAACATCGCTGTACGAATAAATTCGAACCTACATTTTTCCGTACTTATAAGCTATTAATAAATTAATAATTATCTTTGTAGGTTCGACAATCACTGCGTGACCCATAAAGGGATTCGAACAAAAAAGTCTATTTATGGATGCACACTCGTGAGTATAAATGGGCGCATTTCTTCTGCTCCGAGGCTCGAAATTAGTAAGAGGCCATATTTATGTGCAGCACCCCCGGACGTTCAGTAACACCACACAGGTCACATCGGCTATCCGTGAGTACTTCCTATCATAAATCCTACTCTCACATGATGCGTGATGCCTCTGAGCGCTATCAACAGCAGCAGCAGAAACTGGCAGAAAAACGGGCAAAGCTCATGCAGAATGAGAACCTGGAAGTGGCTGGAGATAGTACAGATGATCTGGAATATGAAGCCCTTAGTGAAGATAAAAGCCTGGCGCCCATAAAGACTGAAGCCTGTTTTTTTATGCGTATATTTCGAAAGCTAAGCAGATTTATCGAGAGAAAACCCAGCAGTATCTATCATGAATACCGTTAGCAAAATAATTGAACATGAAAAACAGCATACTGACCCGCTGCTAAAAATACATGATCCCAATTTAATATCAGTGAATATTGAAGATGGTTGGGTAGAATTAGAAAAACTCAATGAAATTGAAGAAATACAGCAAGCCAATGAAGCTGAAAAAGAAATTATAATGACGATGGTGGAAAAAGGGCTCATTAAGCAGATGCATGATTATACTTCTCATTGCCATTATTCTGTGAGTATGCAATAGAGGATTTTTCAGTGCAAATTTTTATTGATTCATCCTCATTTGAAATTTAATTTTCTTTATTATTTGCAAAAAAAAACGATGCGCGAGGCATCGTTTTTTAAATCAGGCATCCATGCCCTAAATCGCTTCCATTTTAGTTATTTCAGATTGGACACATCAGGCCGCCGTTAAGGCTATAGGCTTCAATGACCAGAAAGTCTCCGGCAATAGTTCCCGGACCAATTTCAACTGAACAACTGGTATGTAAATCGGCATTTACAACATCATCAACATAAAAAGTTATCTCAGTACCCAAGGTTCCATTTTTGTCAATTCCTGAGAAAGTAAAATGTTCACCTGGCTGAACCATTGCATTAAATACTACACCATCCTTCTGCTCTACAACAACTTGAGCGGACTGTGTACCATTATACTGCATCGTCAACTGAGTCACTTTACCGTCACAGATCGAACAGTCATCTACGATAACTGGTTCAACCGGACACATCAGGCCGCCGTTACGGCTATAGGCTTCAATTACTTCGAAGTCTCCAGCAATAGTACCCGGACCAATTTCAACTGAACAACTGGTATGTAAATCGGCATTTGCAACACCATCAACATAAAAAGTTATCTCAGTGCCTAAAGTCCCTTTTTTATCAATGCCTGTGAAAGTAAAGTGTTGACCCGGCTGAACTATTGCATCAAATACGATACCATCCTTCTGCTCAACAACCACATGAGCGGACTGTGTACCATTATACTGCATCGTCAACTGAGTCACTTTACCATCACAATCCTGACAGTTTATACCCGGAATCAATTCTTCAACATAACCAAAATCAATGCTTATATCAGTATCAAAATCGCCGGACAAAGTCACATTGGCAGGGCTGTCACTACTGTCAATTTCACCATCGAAACCTGACTCATTAAGCGTTGCGAGCACGCCTACTGGTAAGCTGCCGGGATCAACTTCAACGATATAATTAGCAGCACATAATCCGACAAACTCATAGAAGCCAAATTCATTTGTTACTGTTGTAGCAATAACAGTATTTTGAGCATCTTTTAAGTTAACCGTAACATTTGAAATGCCTGACTCATTGAAGTCCTGAAGTCCATCACGATTTGCATCCAACCAGATATAGTTACCTATTTTTCCACTACAAGGTGAGTTGTAGCCAAAATCAATAGTAGTATCCAGACTATCATCTGCTGGCAAGGTAAAAATCGCTCCATTGATATTACTGTCAATGGTAACGTCAGCTCCTTCTTCAGTCGGGCTGGCAACGTACTCAGGCGGCAATGTTGAAGTATCCACTGTAACCATGTAGTCATTAGCACATAATCCAGAGAACTCATAATAACCATTCGCATCCGTCACTACAACTGCAAGAACAGTACCCTGATCATCTTTCAGACTAACGCTGACTCCCACAATACCTTTTTCATTGCCATCCTGAATGCCATTACGGTTTTCATCAAACCAGACATAGTTACCAATAGTGCCGCTACAAGGTGAGTTGTAGCCAAAGTCAATGGTATTATCAACACCATTATCAGCTTCCAGCTTCACTATCTCCCCATTAATATTACTATCAACGGTTGGATCCATACCTTGCTCTGTTGGACTGGCAACATAATCAGCTGAAAGGGTTGAGGTATCTACTTCGACAATATAATCACCCGTACATAAACCGGCAAACTCATAAAAACCACTGGCATTAGTTATTGCTGTTGCAATAATAGTGTTTTGAGTATCTTTCAGATTAACGACAACACCGGCAATACCAGCTTCATCTGCATCCTGAATACCGTCACGATCGGCATCAAACCAGATATAGTTACCGATTTTTCCGCTGCAAGGTGAGTTGTAGCCAAAATCAATCGTCAGATCTTCTGTGCTATCCAGACCTAAAGTCACGACATTACCGTTCACATTGCTGTCAATGGTTAGATCAGTACCCTGTTCAGTTAAGCTGGCGGTATAGTCAGCAGGCACCGTAGAGGTATCTACTTCGACGATATAGTCATCTGCACATAAACCGGCAAACTCATAATAACCATTGGCATCAGTCGTTGCTGTTGCAATGATGGTATTTTGAGTATCTTTCAGATTAACGACAACACCGGCAATACCAGCTTCATCTGCATCCTGAATACCGTCACGATCGGCATCAAACCAGATATAGTTACCGATTTTTCCGCTGCAAGGTGA
>DAOVUK010000379.1 GCA_030632625.1 Gammaproteobacteria bacterium | reverse complement strand
CCTAATTGAGATTTTTCATTATCACTGACGGTCATAATCCAACCCAGATCATTAGCGTCAATTGTTTTGTTATTTATGAGCTGGCTGACGGTTAATAGATCACTGGAAACATAATCATCCTTATCCCATAATCCGGGCGCAGATAATTTATTACCACTAATAGTATCAATGGTATTACGTTGATAGCTATTATCATGGAACATTAAAAGCTGTTTGTTTTTATTGCTGATGAGTGAAAAAACATGAGCACCACAATGTTCAGGAAATTGATATTCACAGACTGTCATTTGAGACTTATTTTTTGCTTGATCACAGTGAATATGGATAGTTTTTGATATTTTTATAATAAGATTTGAGTCGCCATAGCGGGGGTTAAATACATTAGTAATGGTTCTGGTGACAATATTATCCTCATCATTAGTGATTTTTCCGGTTATTTCTTTTTCTGAACTATTTTCTATACCGGGCTGAGTATAGCGAGTAGGAACCGATTCAGCCTGCTTTTCAGCTTCCGGTTCAGTAGTAAGCCGATGTGTTTCTGAAAGAGTATGTGTCTTTGAATTTATCGGTGTTGATGCACCCACAGGTCGATATTCATCATCATCAAACTTGGTATTTAAGCTGCAGGCATGTAAACTAAAAAGACTGAGAAAGGTGAAAAAAAAGATTATATGCTTCATTCGATATACCGTTAATCCTTAACTGTTGAGAATATTCCTGTAAAAATCTTATCAATTGTGAATCAATTTTACAAATCTGAATGCTATAAAGTTCACTGCTTAGCTCAGAAAAAATGTTCGGGTTACTACTTACATATCTCGTAAATTAACCTTGAAATGAAAAAAAAGCAGGGCTATATGATTATTTTATGCTAGTATAGCCGGGATTTTTAAAATAATTAAAGGACTAATTATTATGCCGGCAGTGACTCGACTGGGCGATATATGCACAGGACATGGATGTTTTCCTCCACGAGCTTCTATCTCTTCCAGCCAAAATGTCTTTGTTAATGGAATTCCTGTGATACGCGTTGGGGATGCTTATGCTCCACATGGTTGTAAAAAATGTAAACCTCACCCTGGAAATCTTGTCTCAGGTTCATCGACTGTATTCGTCAATGGCTTAGCTGTTGGCCGGATTGGAGATTCAATCAGTTGTGGTAGTTTTGTAAAAGATGGCAGTCCTGATGTCATTATTGGCGGTTAAATTGAGTAACATAATCTCTTAATCGTTTTGAACACCATAAGTGCAATTTTAGTATTTTTACCCGATGGAACGGGTGTTTTTTTATAAGGATATTTATGAATACTAATTATTTAGTATTTAAATTAACGGGCACAATCGCCTGTTTGTTTTTACTGCTTTGTTTGTCTGCTTCTATTAATGCTGCCAGTTTACCCGGAGCTATAACACCGGGAGGCTTAGATCCTTCACGCCAAAAAAATATTCAATTACCGGAATATGCACCTGATTATTTTCCTATACCGCCAATGATGGAGCGTCCGCTGGACATTAAAGATGGTCCAAAAGTCGAGGTGAAAAAAATACTATTGCTTGATGTTGTTGAGCACCCGGATCTATCAAAAGAATTTTTAAATAAGACAGTAGAAGAGCTGCTGCAGCAGCAAAAAGCTTTCTTAACAGAGACTCGAAAATTAAACAATGATAAACAATCAAATGCGCTGACCATTGGCCAGCTCCAATTTATTGCCGATAAAATAACTCAGCTTTATCGACAAAAAGGTTATATCCTGGCACAGGCTTTCTTACCACCTCAAAAGGTCACTGATGGTATAGTCAGAATAAAAATAATAGAAGGAAAATTAGGCCATGTTTCTGCTGTGGGTAATGATTATTACGATGAAGCAATGTATACAAAATATTTTGACAAGCATCTGAATCAAGCTGTTAATAAGTATGAAATGGAGCGTTTATTGCTTCTTATCAATGATTTTCCCGGGTTTGGCGTCACTGGAAGTTTTAAGAGAGGCACTGCCTTAGGTACCAGTGATCTGCAATTATTAGTTCACAATGAAGAAAGACTGAATGGCTTTGTCCGCTATGATAATTTTGGTTCTGAATTTACAGGTGATCGTCGTACTCTCATAGGTCTAAGTGTTAATGGTCTGTTTAACCAGGTTAATCAATTAAATTTACAGCTGTTGAAAACCCATTCACCTTCCAATTCAGACTATTATGCCATTCACTTTGAGCAATTAATTTTTGATGAAGCAACTTATATTGGTTTTTCATATAATACCAATGATTATAATGTTGGCCGTCAACTGCAATCATTAGGTATTAAGGGTGACAGTGAATTTGCAGAAATCTATCTCAGAAGAGCATTTATCCGATCGCGTGAAAAAAATCTCTATGGTCGATTTTCTCTGGTTTCCAAAGAAGCGACATCAAATTCTGATACAGGCATTCAATTGGCAAAAGATGAATTAACCGTCCTGAGTGCTCAACTTGTCTTTGACTCAATTGATGAACGTTTTAATGGTATCAATATGGCTGATATCACTTATAGCAGAGGTCTTGGTGATTTTCTGGGTTCAATGAAAGGCTCGGAAGATGAAAACTCAGGTCGACAAGGCGGCAGTGGGAAACACGCAGGTGCAGATTTTGATAAATGGAATTTAAATTTTGCCCGAGTACAATCCTTACCTTATGAGCAGTCATTAATTATAAAATTAAACACACAATATTCCGATGATTTATTAACTTCACTGGAACAGTTTCAATTGGGTGGTCCCAATAGTGTCAGGGCTTATCCTGTTTCTGAATACCTGAGTGATAAAGGTTATCTGGCATCCATTGAGTGGTCTGTAGGTTTACCTTTTATTGGCGCTTACTCTGCTTTTTCCGGTAAAAAATGGCGAGATGTTTTTAATTTGTCATTGTTTTACGATACAACTAAAGGCTGGATAAATGATCCTATTTTTTTTCAGGAAGAAGATATCAGTCTCGAGGGTTATGGTTTTTCAATTCAGTTAAAGGATATTAATGGTTTTTCCGGACGTTTTTATATGGCTAAACCAATGGGCAATCCAGAGGTATCAAATAATCGTGACCCACAGTATTATTTTGAGTCCAGCTATAATTTTTAGAGCTGCTTAACTGGAACGAATCACTTATTATTTGCTGCTGCACAGAAACCATCATTAAGATGAAAAAATTTATCAACAGGAAGTTAGATATGAAAGCATTATCACAAGGACGTTTACAACTTGCTGCAGCGATACGAAAAAGTATATTACCTGTTGCCAGTGGTTTGGTGGCTGCAGTGCCGTTTATTTCTGCGGATGTTCTAGCCTTGCCACAGGGTGGGCAGGTGCAGGCAGGACAAGCTAGCATTTCTCATACCAATAATCATACAGTCATTCAGCAACAATCAAATCAGGCCGTTATTCAATGGAATAGCTTCAATATAAATGTCAATGAGTCAGTAAGTTTTAATCAACCTTCTGCATCATCAGCTATATTAAATCGCATTATAGATCAGAATCCCAGCAAGATACTGGGTAATCTGACATCAAATGGTCAGGTTTTTTTAATAAATCCAAATGGCATTGTGTTTGGAAAAACAGCACGTGTTAATGTCGCAGGAATTGTCGCAAGCAGCCTGGATATTACAACGAAAGACTTTATGGCAGGAAAGTACACATTTACAAAAAATATCACCAGTAAATCAGCCGAAGTCATTAATAAAGGTTTGATAAAGGCCTCAAGTTCCGGGGTTATTCTGATTGGCAGCAATGTAATAAATGAGGGTAAGATTTATGCCAAACTTGGCAATGTTGCACTGGTTTCTGCAAATAAGGTCAGTGTTGATTTTGATGGTGATGGCCTGATCCAGTTTGAAATTGATAAAAATTTAATTGAAAAAGATCGGTTGGTTAAAAGAAATGTAAGCAATACCGGAGAGATTATTTCTGCAGGCGGACATGTCAT
>DAOVUK010000239.1 GCA_030632625.1 Gammaproteobacteria bacterium | reverse complement strand
TTTAATGTCATTGTCATCTTGTAATGCCTCTAAATTACTTTTGGTGACCATTCCTCTGTCACCAACAAAAATGACTTGCTCCAGATGATAGTCTTGTCTGAGTTCATTGATTTTATCTAATACGGTAGTTTCATCTTTTGTATTTCCTTCAAAAACTTCAATGCCGACAGGACACCCCTCATCATTACAGATCAGGCCAACCACCACCTGCTCTTTACCTTTTTTGTGATCACGATTATAACCAAACTTAACGAGCTGACTGTCGCTATATTCCCCTTCAAAATAAACACTGGTGATGTCATAAAGCACCAGGTGATGGTTGTTCAGGTGTTTTTTGGCCAGTTTTTTTTGAATGGCTTTTTGTCGATTGAGCAGCTTATCCATAACGGGGTAACAATGTTCATCGACATCAGGGATCGTGTTAATACCTGATATTTCCCACAGGCCGGTATTTTGATATTGATTGCATAATGATAGTTTACTGCCGGGATAAATGAGACGACCGACTATCATCGCCATGGCAGATTGTACCCAGGGTTCAGTACGAGAATAAAGCATGCCTGGTAAGCCAATTTGTTTGGCTAACTCTGATAGTGCTTTGCTGGCTCCCCATTCTCGACTTTGTAAAATAGTAAAGGCATTGGGATCACTGGTAGGGACAGTTTGTTCTCTAAAGGCTAATTGTAATAGTTTGAGTTGTTCTAATGTACAGCCTGTGATCCGCCCATGTTGCTTATGTTTTATTTTTCCTTTCTCACGATAGGTCGTGCGTAATAATCCGACGGGATTTTTCCGGGATGTCTGGATTTCAAGATGGAGATTACCATGTATTGTCTTCATGGCTACGACTGTAGCATAAGAGGTTTAGTATTTCATTGATCCATGTCATAATGCATGGCTACATAATGAAATAAATTATAGATGAAATTCTTTTTGTATACATAAGCTTAGGGTGTAATATGGGCTATATTAGTGGGGTAAAGCAAGACTATGGTCGCTTGACTATTTGAGGCAGACTTAGAATTTTAAGTGACTTATAAGTCATTCCCTGCGGCAAATTTAGCTTTTGAAAAGAAAACAAACAGACAGGGGACGACAAATAAAGTCAAAAATGTGGCACTGATTAAGCCGCCCTCAATAACACTGGCCAGTGGTCTTTGAATTTCAGCGCCCACACCGGATGACATCAGCACTGGAACCAGACCCAGAGCGGAAGTCAATGCCGTCATAAGTACCGGACGCAGTCTGGATACTGCGCCATCATAGACAGCATCGTGCATGGCCTGACCATCCACGATCCGCTGATTAATACTTTCTACCATAACCACGCCATTAAGCACCGCCACGCCAAAGAGAGTAATAAAACCGACAGAACTGGGTACCGATAAATATTGTCCTGTCACATACAGGGCAAAAATTCCACCAATTAAGGCCAGCGGTACATTAACCAAAATGAGCAGTGCCTGCCCTACTGAATTAAAAGCAAAATAGAGCAGTAAGGCAATAAGGGCTATTGAAACTGGCACAACAATGAGTAAACGGTTTTGAGCACGCTGCTGATTCTCATATTGACCGCCAATATCAACACTATAACCAACGGGTAAATCAATATTTTCAGCGATTGCAGATTTGATGTCATTGACCACACTGCCCATGTCACGACCTTGTACATTAGCCTGTATAACCACCCGGCGCTGGACATCATCACGACGAATTTGTGGTGGGCCGGATTCAATCTGAACCTGTGCGACATCAGAGACTTTTACCCAGGCACCATTGACTGCCTGCATTCTTAAATCTCTGATAGCCTGTGCGGAATTACGATATTGCTGCTGCAGGCGAACATAAATATTATAGCGCTCATTACCCTGAATCACTTGTCCTGCACTGACACCACCAACGCCCTGCTCCGCCAGAGACATCACTTGTGAAATAGAGATCCCAAAACGTGATAATACTTCTCTATCAGGTCGGATCACTAATTGTGCTTCTCCGGCTATCTGTTCCATGGCGACATCCACAGTACCTGTGATCTGTTTTACCTGCTGTTCAATTTGTTTATCTTTTTCAGCCAGAACGGACAGGTCTTTGCCAAATAATTTGATAGCCAGCTGGGCTTTAACACCTGACATAAGTTCATCAACACGAGTCGCAATTGCCCAGACTTCCTTTAGTTTCAAGGCAGGCTTTTGACCCACAACTTTCCCTTTATTCCAGGGGATTTTGGTTTGGGGTTCATAGCCGATCTTTGTCAGTTTGACTCTAGATTTTACCAAATTTCATGTTATTTATAAAACAAGTGTGTCTGAATTTTCAGGTCATTTCAAGAGTTCAAAAAACAAATGGGGTGGTCATTAATGATTTAGCCACTACAGATGAACTTGATGCGGCAAAGCCTGCCATGGCGATTAGAAGAGAACGACGTTTTTTATTCATGGTCGGTTTCCTGTTTCAGAACTATGTTATTTGAATCCTTTTTTACAACATAGTTCAACTCAGATTGAAATGTCCACCTATACTGAATTTGAGTTACTGACTCTCAGCAGGCGTCTCCTGCCAGCTGGTTGTCACTTAATAGAAATGCCTGAAAAGAAATTTTGATGGCAAGTTAGTCGATATTCGAATAAAATTAAACCATCTTACTTATTTTAACCAAATTTTTTTACTAACGTGCGGACTTTTCAGGCAAATGGTAGATTTACGACAAAACGAAGACGAGAATGCTTATGATCCCTTTGACGATGGTTGGAATGAACGTATAGCTGGCAAACATAATGGTGATAACCCTTTTGGAATTAATAACTGGAAATTCTACGAATGGGAAAAAGGCTGGCTAGAAGCCGATAAAGCCATTAAAAAAGAAGAAAATCAATATAATTCAAATATTGTTAGATCTATCAACTAAATTTAAAAACCATTATAAAGGAATCAGAACATGAAAAAATTATTTTTAGTGCTTAGTTTATTTGCTGCAACATCCGCTTATGCTGTGGATTATGGTAAGCTTTATGACTCTGTTGACAAGGGTAAAGCAGTAGATTCAGTTGACACAAAAAAGGCTACGGAATCCGTTAGCACTGGTGGAGTCGATTATCAAAAGGCCTATAACTCTGTTGATAAACAAAAAGCAGCTGAATCCGTTGATACAAACAGAGCAATGGAAGCAATGATGAAGTAACCGTGTTTACACTCTCCAGCATTGTTAACGAATTTAAATAAGTCGATACATCTGAATATTTGACTTATTTAAACGCTTCTAAGCCTTCTTTCATTTTTTCTTTAACTTTAATAACCGCTTTTCCACCCTGCTTTAATATCACCGCTTTGACGCCATTTGCTAACACCATTTTCTTAACTGTCTTTCCATTTATAATCATTTTATTGGGATAAGTAGAATAGGCAACAGTCGGTGTATTAAATTCTTCTGCGCCTATTGCATCCTCATTTTGTATGTAAGCATAAAAGCAGGATGCCTTTTCAACTTTATTATCAGATATTTCTGAATAAGAAACAAAAACATATTTTAATTTACAATTGAGAACAATTATCATACAATTTTTTAAATCAAAATCATGTATGATAAATAGAGCCAAAAAGCCAGATAAATCCTACAAAACCTCCATTCAATTAGGATTATATAATGAATAAACCTTATTCAATCAATCTCCTTATATCATCAGGGCTGCTTTTTAGTTCCAATATGATATTAGCTGATGAACAGATTAATCAGACAAAAATTTCGAAAACAGATGATAAAGAAATTGCGTTAAAAGCTTTAACAAATATGTCTGCATATTTGCGTGACCTGGATAAGTTTACTGTCATTGCACAACTCTATACTGATGAAGTTATGGAGAATGGCCAGAAAATTAAATTAAGTAAAACTGCCATTATAAAAGCCAATCCTCCTTCCAGTTTATGGGCCAAAACATCTACAATGTACACTGAGCGTGAATTCTTTTTTGACGGTAAAATATTTACCTTGAATTCACCCTTGCTTGGCTATTATGCTTCATTTGATGCCCCTGATACGATTGGTAAAACATTAACAAAAGCAAGTCAAAAATATAATATTGAACTGCCTTTAACCGATCTGTTTTCATGGGGTGCCGGAGCAGACAGCATGGCTGATATTGATGAGGCCATGATTGTTGGTATTGATCGAGTCAATGGCATTAGCTGTAACCAATTTGCTTTTCGTGAAAAAGACATCGACTGGCAGGTTTGCATTCAAAGAGGTGACACTCCTGTACCTCTGAGATTAGTGATTATATCAAAGCTTGAACCATCACAGCCACAATTTATGGCCACATTAAAATGGGATACAGCACCTGCACTATATAATCAATCTTACACTTTCACACCAGGAAGTAATGATCACAGAATCAACTTCGGCACAGTGAAAAATAATAAGTAAAACCCCATAGGTTAAAAGGAAACAAACATGTTTACTGAAATGACTCTTATACAAAATAAGCCACTTGCTCTGTTTTTACTTATATTATCCATTGCCGTTGTTTTTGCCTTCATGCCTCAGCAGGCTGATGCAAAAAGAGGTCATATAGGTGGTGGTAAAACTCGCACCAGTGTTAATAGAAACCATAATAGCAATACGAATCGCAATAGAAATGTAAACCGTAACACCAATGTGAATGTTAACAAAAACGTCAATGTAGATGTTGATGTCGATCGTCGTCATGGTTGCTGTGGACGTAATAACCATCCAATAGCAACTGGTGTTGCTATTGGTGCAACCATTGCTGTTACATCGGCAATCATAGGTTCTATGGTAAACACCCTGCCAACAGGATGCACTACTATTATAACCAATGGCATTTCTTACAGTCAGTGTGGTAATACCTGGTATCAACCTCAATACTCAGGCAACAATGTCACTTATGTGGTTGTAAATGCACCCTAAGCCGCTTAGCTTAAGCATACTCTCATAATTGAAAAACTAAATTTAAAAAAAGGAATTAATATGACATTAACAAAAAAACTGAGTGCTGAATTCATTGGCACTTTCTGGCTCGTACTGGGTGGTTGTGGCAGTGCTGTTCTGGCTGCAGCATTCCCGGATGTTGGTATTGGCTTATTAGGTGTATCACTCGCCTTTGGTTTAACCGTATTAACCATGGCTTTTGCTATTGGTCACATTTCAGGCTGCCATCTTAATCCCGCAGTTTCATTTGGTCTCTGGTCTAGCGGTCGTTTTTCAACTGCTGAACTAGGACCTTATATTGCAGCACAAGTGGCAGGCGGTATTGCAGGCGCTGCAATATTATATGTCATTGCCAGTGGTCAAGCAGGCTTTGATGCCTCAGCAGGTTTTGCATCAAATGGCTATGGTGAACATTCACCTGGTGGTTACAGCTTGACATCAGCCCTGGTGACTGAAGTTGTTATGACGTTCATGTTTTTAATAATTATTCTGGGAGCAACTGATAAACGTGCACCACAAGGCTTTGCTCCTATTGCAATTGGCCTTGGACTAACATTGATACATTTAATCAGTATTCCTGTGACGAATACATCGGTTAATCCAGCAAGAAGTACTGGGGTTGCATTGTTTCAGGGCGATTGGGCTATTTCTCAGCTTTGGTTGTTCTGGTTAGCGCCTATTGTTGGTGCGCTTATCGCAGGAGTCGTCTACAAATGGTTTGAAACGGATGATTAAGCCTGAAGACCAAACCTGATGACTAAACAGTCAACCACAAAAAAGCCTGATAATACGTTGAATTTCTCAACGTATTATCAGGCTTTTAAAATGGCCTAAAAATTCAGGCCA
>DAOVUK010000318.1 GCA_030632625.1 Gammaproteobacteria bacterium | reverse complement strand
CGATAAACACCATTGTTGATATGGTCATAAATTGGCTGATTGATCGCATCAATTTCTGCCCGCAAATTTTTCGGATAATAATCGGTTTTGACTTTCGTTAAGTGATTAAAAGCCGAATTAAACATACGAATAATTTCAGATGATTCATTATTCACAATGGTGTTGAGTTTTTTATCCCATAAAACAGGCACAGTGATCTGTCCGGTAAACTGTTTATCGACACTGGTATAAATCTCATGCATATAATGAAAGCCGTGCAAGTGGTCGATATATTTTTCATCTTCTGAAAACGTCCAGCCTTGTTCCAGCATATCAGGTGCAACGGTTGATAAGCCAATTATATTTTCAAGCTTTTTTATTTTTCTGAAAATCACCGTACGATGAGCCCAGGGGCAGGCATCTGAAACATATAAATGATAACGTTCGGGTTCTGCTTTAAATCCGCCTTTACCCGTAGATCCCTCCCGACCATCTGATGTGACCCAATGTCGAAAAGTCGATGCCATACGTTTAAATTCACCTTCATCGGTCTCTCGCTCCAGCCAGTTATCGACCAGCTCACCTTTAAACAACATACCCATTATAAATTCCTCTTGTCAACACCATTCTTATCAAAATCATAGTTGAGATGGTTGATAAAACTTATCCAAATAACTATGCCATGTCATCAATTTTTAGCTTAAGCATCCAACTGATTTCACAGCCGGACAACGAAAGGGCTAAGACATGTTTCTTCTTAATCTGCTATCCAAACTCAGTTCACCCGCCCCATGTATGAACAGAAGTAAAAAACCTCCCGCCATTGCAAGATTTTTCATAAACATAATAGATTGTATTTGATCTCCAAAGTCCAGATGAAACATCAGTGCCGTGACAATCGAAAAACCTGCCAGAGATAGTGCTGCATAGCGGGTTTGCCAGCCAATGACGAGCAGTACAGGAACCAGGATTTCAAAACCAATCACAAGAGGGAGTAACATCCCAGGCACACCTTGTGATTCCATGTAACCCTGAGTGGCGGCATAGGCTGAAAATTTCCCCAAACCGGACATAAAAAATATTGCAGCCAATAAAACTCGTGCCATTAACTCACTTAACTTATTCATTTTTAATACCTCATTTTGTTTCACATAATTTTTAGTCTAGACAGGTACAGTACTAGGGTAAATCAAAAATCAGTGCTTCACTGTTGTTCATACCAACAAACTCAATCACATCAACGTCTTTTATTGTTGCTCCATCTCCTTCCTGTAATTGTTCACCATTTACCATGATGGTACCCGTCACAACATGGACATAAACCGTTCGTCCTTTTTCAAGTGACAGTGAAACTAATTGCTCCTTTTTCAATTGAAGCTGATATAAAAAGGCATCCTGGTGTATCAGCAATGAACCATCACGAGCATCAGGGGAAACAATCATTTGCAACGCTTCACCGGATTTAAAATGTTTCTGCTGATAATCCGGCTCGATGCCGTAAAGATTTGGCTGGATCCAGATTTGTAAAAATTTCAGCAGCTCTGTGCTTGAAGGATTGTATTCACTATGAGTCACCCCGGTACCGGCACTCATAAGCTGGAATTCACCCGCAGGTAATATGTTTTCATGTTCCATGCTGTCTTTATGTTTAATCGTGCCTTTTTTGACATAACTGATAATTTCCATATCCTGATGAGAATGCGTTCCAAATCCATGACCCGGTGTGACCTGATCATCATTAACAACCCGTAGTGCGGAAACGCCCATATGCTCGGGATCGTAATAATCAGAAAATGAAAAAGTATGTTGACTCTGAAGCCATCCGCGATTTGTCAGCCCACGTTCATTACTCTGTCGTATTTCGATCATTTTTAGTCCCTCATACTATTTGTTTTGCTGTACTTAAGTATATTGAATAGATTTGTATGAATAAATGGGCTATAAGTAAACTAATTGTTTCTTATGGGATGACAATATGGATCGACTCAATAGCATGAGCCTCTTTGTTGAGGTGGCAAAAAGTAACAGTTTTACCGCCACTGCTGATAAAATCGGGATTTCTCGTGCTCAGGTCAGCAAGTCGGTAATGCAGCTGGAAAAGCATCTTGGGGCGCGCTTGCTTAACCGTACAACTCGTCGGATCAGCCTCACTGAAACTGGCCGTATCTACTACGAGCGCTGTAATGCTATCTTGCAGGATATAGAAGAAATTGAAGGAATAGCCAGTGAACAGACCAGCACACCACATGGAACACTGACCTTAAATGTACCCACCTCATTTGGTATCTTGCATTTGAACGAAGCGATTTCAGTCTACATCAAACACTATCCTCAGGTGCAGATTTCTCTGAGTCTTGCTGATCGCTTTGTTGATGTGGTAGCAGAGGGTTTTGATCTAGTGATACGAATTGCAGAGTTAGAAGATTCAAGCCTCATTGCACGTAAAATTGCCCCGTGTCAGCTTGTATTGTGTGCATCGCCTGATTATATCAAGAAAAATGGGGAACCTGGAGTACCACAGGATTTGGCCATTCATAATTGCCTGACTTATTCAAACAATCTCAAGCCCAATATCTGGGAATTGCAAGGGGTTGATGGCAAAGAATCAATCAAAGTGAGTGGTTCCATCAGTGCTGATAATGGTGACATTTTAAAAACCGCTGCCGTTTCCGGGCTGGGCATTACATTACTACCCACATTTATTGTCGGTTCTGAGTTTTGTTCAGGACAATTACAGCAAGTGCTGCCCGACTATTATTCGTCTGAAATTTCAATCTATGCAATCTTTCCCTCACGCCGTTATCTTTCCGCTAAAGTAAGAACTTTTGTTGATTTTTTATCCGATTATTTCGGTGAATCCCCATATTGGGATAAATGTTGTCAGAATGTATCTGGATAGACCCTGAAGGATATAACAAGATAAGATTGTGGCTTCGTTGCATATTCCGGCCCAACGTGAACACCTATTCCGGTTCAACAATGGTAATGACTACTTGTTTAAAAGCCAATTTAAACAATCAGAACACCTTTCAACTCGCCAATATGCGAGAATTGTAAAAAATTGGTTTCTGATATTGGGCTTGACCCATGTGGATATGGCACTCATTCACTTCGTCGAACAAAAGTCTCCCTTATCTACCGACAAACAAAAAACATTAGAGCTATTCAATTGCTACTGGGGCGTGCAAAGCTTGAAAGCACTCTAAATGAGATAACAGAGGGAGAAATCTTGAGTCAGTTATGCAGTGCTTTGATCATATAATCTGGATCAGTATCAACTAACCGCAGCAAGGAACGTGCAGGACCAGTAGGATTTCTTCTGCCTTGCTCCCAGTTTTCTAATGTACGCTTACTTACGCCAATTAATGCAGCAAAACGGGTTTGGATAAACCTGTTTTTTTTCTAATTAATTTAACCTCTGGCTCTGGATATTCAAATTGTCTGGATGGTTTTGACTTCCCTTTAACCTTTGGAGGGGAATAGTCATTTGTCCTACATGCTTTTGAGCTAAAGCCGAAGAGTAGCATTTTCTTATTTCGGTCGCTAAGGGCGTATAGCGGATATTTTACGAGTCAGACGATATATGAATTACGATCTAAAGTTTTAGGACTATTAGATCTTAACCAATTCACTTTTGACCTTTTGCAGTAGTTCGACATAAATGATATTAATTCTCATGTACCCCGAAAGCCGACATTTCTAATTGTGAATAAATCAATGAGGTTAAGTGACAGCATTCAGCCGTCAATTGGCTTATTTTTACTGAATGACCGCTAACCGATTCAGTGCCGACATTCTAAGGTAAGTCGATTTGGTGAAATACCAACGCCTTGTTAGCAATATTTTTCATTTAGCAATGCTGATTGCTTATTCCATATGACTGTTTCAATGCATTCTAGCATTTGATAAATTGCAATTGCTTGTTGGGCTTCTTTCACTGGTGTTTTTCTTGTAGATTTCAAAAATGCGTGAATAATTTTTAAATTGCCATCTTTTGATTTAGAAAAAAGCACCCTTGCTGATTCTTTACCATTGTCAATTCTGAGCTTATAAATAGTGCCTTTATATTTCCAAATTTTTGAATTTAAAGTTTTAAGATGTTTGGCATGATAAATATCTCCATGCTGCACATAAGATTGAAACTTATTATATATCTTAATACAAAGCCCTTCCGATATTCCGTCGAAGAATAAATATAAAGGGCGAGTCATTTTATTTTTTTCGACTAAAAGTATATTCATAAACTCGCGATTAAAAAATCAACATCAAATCGATTTTAATGGTGATTACTCGGTATTGTTAACGCCCAAATTTACGGGTGATTTGAGCGAAGTGAAAATCGATTCGTAATATTTTATTGTTATGTGTTTACTTGGTTTGTGCAAGGCTATTTCCAGATTTCATTTTTGTGTACTTACAGGCCTTTGAAAAAAACGTATCAGACCTAAAATAAATTATCTGATTAAAACGGACAGGGACACTGTCCATGGAATTGTTTACCGCCAGTAGGATGCTCAAAATACAAGTCACTGGCGTGTAATAGCAAACGATCTGCCATCTGTTCACTATGATCGTTTTTATACAGATCACACCCAAGAATTGGGTGTCCTATTGCCT
>DAOVUK010000498.1 GCA_030632625.1 Gammaproteobacteria bacterium | reverse complement strand
TCAAATGAATCTATCACTCTGCCGCCATACAATTCAACCGGATAAACGTTTGGCAAGGAGAAATTGCGGGACAGCAATATAGTATTTTCTAATTATCGACCATTCTGCTAAAATATTTTTTTTTATTTATTCTCCTTTATTCACCGACATTATAGTAATTATGGCCAGAAGACGACGTAAACAAAGATTACCCCAGGATCCAGTACAGGTCACCATTAAATCAGTCAGTCATGATGGTAAAGGAGTCTGTCATATTGACGACACGACTGTTTTTATCGATGGTGCTCTGGAAGGCGAAGAGCTGACCTTTCTCTATACCAATAAACGTAAGAATGTTGCGGAAGGCAAGGTTCATGAGATTATTAAGCCATCGCCACTGCGTGTGGAACCAGAATGTCCTCATTTTTCAATTTGCGGCGGCTGTAGTCTGCAGCATCTGGCTGAAGATCAGCAAATCCTGTTAAAGCAGGGTGTATTACTGGAAAATTTAAAACGTATCGGTAAAGCTGAGCCTGAATCTGTTCTTGAGCCGTTAAGGGGTCCTCATTGGGGCTATCGAAGGAAAGCGCGTCTTGGTGTCCGCTTTGTGGTTAAAAAAGACAAAATGCTGGTGGGGTTCAGAGAAAAACACAGTAATTTTCTGGCCGAACTGGAGACCTGTAAGGTACTGCATCCAGATGTCGGTCTGCATTTGCGTGACTTGTCCGATTTGATTCTTTCTCTTTCTATTTATAATCAGATCCCTCAGATTGAAGTAGCCTATGGTGATGAGCAGGGTGCTTTTATTATTCGCCATCTGGACGCATTTAATGAAGCTGATCTGCAGAAAATATCGGCCTATGCTGAAAAGATGTCACTGCATATTTATCTGCAGCCCAAGGGGCCTGACAGTATTACTCGCTTATATCCTGTAGAAGGCGCTGAAGAGTTTAAGCCTTTGAGTTATACCTTGCCAGAACATGACATTGTTAATGAATTCAGACCGACGGATTTTACTCAGGTTAATATGGATATTAACCGGAAAATGATCAATCTGGCTTTGGAATTATTGGCACCTGGGCCAGATGCTAAAGTGCTAGACCTGTTTTGCGGACTGGGTAATTTTACCTTGCCGCTGGCTCGTAAAGTCGCCCATGTTACCGGTGTAGAGGGCAGTTCTGAACTGGTGATCCGTGCTAAGGAAAATGCCCTGAGAAATGGTATAGAAAATGCTGATTTTTATGCCGCTGATCTATTTAAGGATTTTTCAGGTATGAAATGGGCACAACAAAAATATGACTGCATACTTCTGGATCCTGCTCGCAGCGGAGCCAAAGAAATTGTTGAATATTTACCAAAGTTTGCTGCTCATACCGTTGTTTATGTTTCCTGTAATCCATCTACATTGGCCCGAGATAGTGAAATAATGGTTCACGAAAATGGTTATAAACTGGTCAAAGCCGGAGTAATGGATATGTTTCCACATACTGCTCATGTGGAATCAATTGCACTCTTTGTAAAATAAGAAGTTGTAAAATAAAGAAGTTGTTAATGAAAAATTCAAACAATAAAAACAGATTCAGAGGAGCTGAGTTATCTAATGGGTATTGAAATTGAAAGAAAATTCCTGATGGCCAATGACGATTGGCGTAAGCAGGTTCATACCAGTGTGCAGTTCCGGCAGGGTTATCTGGTCGGATCAGATAAATCATCAGTTCGTGTCCGGATTGAAGGTGAAAAATCTAATCTGAATATAAAAGGGGCTACTTTAGGCGTACGACGTCAGGAGTTTGAGTATCCGATCCCTATGGATGATGCCAATGAATTACTGTCGACGTTATGTGCCAAACCATTGATAGAGAAAACTCGTCATTATATTACTTCCGGTGATCATACCTGGGAAATTGATGAATTTTCCGGAGATAACCTGGGACTCATTGTGGCCGAAATTGAATTAAATCATGAAAATGAAACCTTTGAACATCAGGACTGGCTTGGAGAAGAGGTTTCTGAAGATAAACGTTATTATAATTCCATGCTGATTAAAGATCCCTATAAAAACTGGAAAGAATAGAACTGAATTGGAAATGAGCAGACCTGAAAGATGAAAGAGACGGGCTTGAAGGAAGCAGTTGTGAATAAATGGATTTTATTAAACGCTCTCGCCATACTTTTCTTTCTCTGTCTTGTCTCCTGTGCAGACGAACACTCAGTTAATAGCCGCTCTGATTATATAAATAAGGCTGATTTTGCCATCCGTTTTGGCTTAAGCAGTGCTCCGGTCACTCTGGATCCTCTGCATGCCACTGATGCCACATCCAGTCGCATCAATCGGCTGATTTATCAACGACTGGTTGAGTTCGGGCCTGACAATAAACCCATCCCCGGTATTGCAAACTGGCAGCAGCTGGATGGGCAGCATTATCGATTCTTTCTTATTAAAGAAGCAGGGAAGCAGGCATTGGTTTTTCATCATGGAAAATTACTGACTGCCAATGATGTGAAGGCGACTTATGATGCAGTTTTAGATAAAACCACTGCGTCGCCGCACCGCAAT
>DAOVUK010000246.1 GCA_030632625.1 Gammaproteobacteria bacterium | reverse complement strand
GCCATCACTCACTTCACCATGTTCCTCACTGTGAGTGTCCAAAATCAAAATCAAAAGCAAGAGAAAAACTAAAAGCAACAGAAAAATCGTTCAAATTCAGTGACATACAATCTATCTATTGTTGATTTTTCTTTGGCTCTTGATTTTTTCTTTTGACTTTGGACAGCGTGAGTGAGAATAAATACCGTAGAGACTGTTGGGTGGACTGGTTCGTCTGACTGGGATATATGAAAACACGGATGTTTTCATTAAGCGTTACAGGGACGTACTTGCAGCGTCCCCAGTCAGACGAACCAGTCTACTCAGCAGTCGTCTTAGAAGCACTTATCCGAACGGCTGCTAAGGTAGTTTTGCTGCTATTCGAATAAATGCCTGCTTTTATATGGATGGGAACGGCTGACGGATAGACTGAAGAACTATCTCCAGCTGCTGCCATTGCTTTTCATCTGCAGGCAAACCAAAACGAAGACCTTTATGCTGATCATCAATCGTCTTGTACTGTGCAGTACAAGATTTACACGAGCAGCTTTTATCCAGCAAACGTACCAGAACACCTTTCTTGGCCAACTGCTCAAACACAGGCAAAGCACTCTGCATAAAAATCGTTTTGTACAGAACGGTACCACAAATAAAAATTTGTCTGTTATTCTTGCTCAGGTATTTTTTTAGTAAAGTTTCCAGTCGCCCTGAAGCATTTTTTAAATACCCTTTATTGTCTGCTATCCACTGTGTATCAGACAGTGCTTTTTTTACCAGCCAGCGTGTCGGACCGCTGACAGACCAGGGTCCCTGATGGTATTCCAGTAAAGATAAAATATCGCGCCGTGCAATAACAAAACCACATCGCACTCCGGCCAGACCAAAAAACTTTCCCACAGAGCGCAGCACAATCAGATTGTCCATCGGGCATTTTCCCAGTATGCTGTTTTCTGGAGTGCTGTCCATAAAGGCTTCATCTATAATCAAATAGCCGTTGTGTTGACTCAGCTTAGATTGCCATGCTTTGATTGTGTTGACAGCAATACGCTCCCCTGTCGGATTGTTGGGGTTAATCAAAAGCAGCACGTCAAGTTGTTCAATGATGTCATCAACGGTTTCGGTCGTTAAGTGCAGAATAGAAAAATTGTTTTTTTGCCATTGAAATTCATGTTCAGCATAACAGGGAGAGATAATGCCAACCTTAGCATTTTTCGGCAGCAGATCATGCTGCTGAAAAATTACTGGCAGCAATTGTATGGCTGCCTGCGATCCTGAAACCGGCAGGATATTTTTTGTCTGGTAATATGCTCTGGCCGCTTCGATAAGACCATCATCATTTTCCGGCAGTCTATTATAAACACTTGCCGGTATCGTGGGCACAGGCCAGCCGTTAGGGTTTATTCCAGTGGATAAATCGAGCCAGTTTGTTTTATCAAGAGAAGTTTTATCGAGGGAAGTTTTATCAACAGCATATTTTTTTATAGCCTGATTCAAACATCCGCCATGTGCCGGGCTGTTGTGAGTCATATTATATGTAGTCAGGCAGGCTCAGCAGGGCAACAACAATCACCCAGAGTATTGTTGATCGATTTAGCAGTTCGCACGCCTGCTGAATTATTTCGGGGTCAGCTTGCTGCCCACAGCCTAAATCCGGTCTGTTTTTATCTTCACCATGATATTGAGCAGCACCACCCAATTGCACATCCAGAGCACCAGCACCTGCCGCCATAACAACACCGGCATTTGGGCTTTCCCATAATGACCCCTGAACTGACCAGCAATGCATGGCATTTTTCCAGTTACCCGCCAGAGCATAACCCAGTGCGGTCAAACGTGCAGGAATATAATTCAGGACATCATCCAGTTTTGCAGCAAAAAAACCAAAATCATTAAAACGTTCTGTTTTGTAACCCCACATGGCATCCAGAGTATTACTTAAGCGATACACAACAACACCTGGCGCACCAGCCACAACAAACCAGAAAATTGTCGCAAACACGGCATCGTTGCCATTTTCCAGAATGGATTCGGTGCTTGCCCGGCAAATACCCTGTTCATCCAGCTGCTGTGTATCACGACTGACAATCATTGATAAGGCGTGACGTGCCTGCTCAAACTGACGAGTCATTAATGCTGCCAGTATGTCTTGAGCATGCTGTTTAAGACTGTTCAGACCAATAGCAAAATATAGAATAATGACCTCAAGTACAAAACCCGTAATGCCGTCGCCAACCAGATAAAGCGTTAACCATCCGGCAGGCACGAGACAGATTAAGGCAGCAAGAAAACCATTCAGACGGTTTTTCTGAGAAGCCTGCTTAATGGCTGGAGAAAAACCTGACACCTCAATTGATTCTGAAATAAGTTCTGAACTTAATTCAATTTTTTTCGCCGCTTTTACTTCCATCAGGGCTTCATTCAGACGATCCTCTAAATAAGCTGCAAACCGGCCAAAAGCCGCCAGCGGATGATATTTAACCGGCTCACCGAAAAAATAATCGAGAAGCAAAGCACATAATAGTACAATAAGCATTTTTAACCTTTTTATATCCTGTAATCAGGTGATTTGACGGGAGCCTATTCTAACATGCAAAACAATAAGAAACAGGCTGTCACACTAATGATTCAGGGAACCACTTCTGACGCCGGTAAAAGTGTTCTGGTCGCAGGCTTATGTCGACTTTTTTACCGCAAAGGCTATCGTGTTGTGCCCTTTAAACCTCAGAACATGGCACTTAACAGCGCCGTCACTGAGGATGGTGGTGAAATAGGACGTGCTCAGGCGGTACAGGCTCAGGCCTGTCACCTTGCAGCGCATACTGACATGAATCCCATTCTGCTCAAACCCTGTTCAGATACAGGTGCTCAGGTTATTATTCACGGCAAGGCAGTGGCACAGATGGATGCCCGCTCTTACCATGCCTATAAAAAAACAGCGATGGCCGCTGTGCTTCAGTCTCACCAGCGACTTTGCCGGCAATATGATTTGATTATTGTGGAAGGCGCCGGCAGTCCTGCAGAAATTAACCTGCGGGAAAATGATATTGCCAATATGGGCTTTGCTGAAGCAGTGGACTGTCCAGTGCTGCTGGTCTCTGATATTGATAAAGGCGGTGTCTTTGCCCACCTATACGGCACCTTAAAACTGCTCTCACCTTCTGAGCAGCAGCGAATCAAGGGTTTTATTATCAACAAGTTTCGAGGTGATATTTCACTACTGGAACCCGGCAATCAGTGGCTCGAAGAGACCACACAAATTCCGGTTTTAGGCGTATTACCCTATTTACATAATCTGCATATTGAAGCAGAAGATGCCATTTCATCTCATGCAGATAAATGTCGTACAACAACTGATACTGAAACCATTAAAATTATCGTCCCGGTATTGCCTCGTATCGCAAATCATACTGATTTTGATGCCTTACGCCTGCATCCACAGGTTGAACTGCTGTTCATTCGAGAGGCACAGACGATTCCGTCAGCCGATCTCATTATTCTGCCGGGGACTAAAAGTGTCCGTGCTGATCTGCACTGGCTGAGAAAAAATGCCTGGGACAGCGCCATTGCCCGACACCTGCGTTATGGCGGTAAACTCATGGGTATTTGTGGTGGTTTACAGATGCTGGGCAGCCAGATTCATGATCCTCTGGGTATTGAAGGGACTCCGGGCAGCAGCCGGGGTCTGGCTTATTTTTCCTATGAGACCACATTAGCAGCAGAAAAACAGCTGAAACAGATCCAGGGCTGCTTTTTGGCCGATCCGTCCATCAGCATCACCGGTTATGAAATTCATGCCGGTATAACAGGCCCTCTTGATAAATACTCCGCTCTGCTCAGAATTGAGAATAAAATGGATGGTGCAGTCTCCGCGGATGGGCAAATAATAGCAAGCTATGTGCATGGTATTTTTGATCATCCTCAGGCCTGCAGTCATTTGTTAAACTGGGCCGGCTTAAAAACTCAGCTTCAATACGACTACCGTACTCTCCAGGAGCAGGGTATCAATTTATTAGCAGATACTCTGGAACAAAATATGGATATATCCGCAATCATAAAACTTATCCAGAAAAAATAGCTTAAGAAATATTTCTCTTGTAGATAAACAGCCGCTTTCTACTATACTGCAGAGAACAGCACTAATGGCTTTGCACAATTAAATATTTTTTCTGTCTGCAGATATAAAAATTAATACGGCGCTTTATCATTCACCAAAACCATCTGTTATTTGTTTTGTATAAAAAATTTCCAGGTAAGTTATGACCAATTTTATTAAATCTGTTGATGAACGAACCAATCTGGCCGGTACTAATCGGCTGGAGCTATTGTTATTCAGTCTGGGACATGACTCACAAACGGGTCGGGAAGAAGTCTTTGGTATTAATGTCTTTAAAGTACGTGAAGTCATGTCCATCCCGGATATCACCCAGGCACCGGATATGCCGCCTTCAGTTGAAGGGATGATCAGTCTGCGTGGCCATTTGCTTCCAGTGGTCAATTTAGCTAAATTTTGCGCATTGCAAATTGATGAACCGCCGCAGATAATGATTGTCACGGAATATAACAATATGATGCAGGGTTATATGGTGCATTCGGTTGACACCATTTTACGCCTTGACTGGAACAAAGTAAAAACACCGCCTGAGATGCTTTCTGAGCAGATGGGAGGGGTTGTCACAGCAGTCACTGAGCTGGATAACGGTCGTATCGTTATGATTATGGATGTTGAAAAAGTGCTTGCAGATACCACCCAGGATGCATCCAGTGATAACTGGTTTAATGATGTTGAGGCAGCTGAAAAACGTGAAGTAACTGTCTTTTTTGCCGACGATTCTCTGGTTGCCCGGAAACAGATTATGCGTACTCTGGATCACATGGGTTTTAAGCATGTCAGTGCCAGCAATGGTCTGGAAGCATGGGAACAGCTCAAAGCAATTGCCGAGCGTGCAGAGACCGCCGGGCAGCCTGTGGCCAATTTTATACAACTGATTTTAACCGATGTTGAAATGCCGGAAATGGATGGTTTTGTGCTAACCAAAAAAATCAAGGCTGATATTCGCTTTAATGGCATTCCGGTCATTATGCACTCTTCATTATCCTCTGACTCTAACCAGAATCTGGGCAAAAATGTGGGTGCTGATGACTATGTACCCAAGTTTGATCCCACTCACCTTTCAGAAACCATAGAAAAAAATCTTGCCGATGCCGATGCCGCTCCCAATGCACAAAAACAGTTACAACAAAAATAGCGGCTCCTCACTATTGCGTACTTTTGTCGGTTTACTACCAAAGGAGCCGTTCGGAAATGGTTGCATTTAACAACCGTACTGGTGGCGGAGGTGCGGTATAGTTTGGGGTCGCTGCAAGTACGTCCCTGTAGCGCTTTATGAAAACATCCCTGTTTTCAGAAACCCCAAACTATACCGCACCTCCACCGCCAGCACTCACTTCACCATGTGCCTCACTGTGAGCGTCCAAAATCAAAAGCAGGAGCCAAAGAAAAATCAACGGAAGATAGATTTGTATGCAATTGAATTTATTTGACTTTTCTGTTTCTCTTGATTTTTTCTTTTGACTTTGGACAGCGAGAGAGAGGATAAATACCGTAGAGAATGTCGGGTAGACTGGTGCGTCTGAATGGGGTATCGAATGACATGGATGTCATTCTTAAGCGTTCCATGGATGGACTTG
>DAOVUK010000267.1 GCA_030632625.1 Gammaproteobacteria bacterium | reverse complement strand
ATCTGGCTGCTGATTTTAGAATTAAAGACATTAAAGTCTGGGAGCAATGGTATGGCATGGCACATGCCTGTCCGGATTATGTTGAGCAGGCTGTTTATGGTTTGCCTGAAGTCAATCGCGAAGCCATTAAAGAGGCTGATTTGATTGCCAATCCCGGTTGTTATCCAACTGCAGTACAGCTGGGTTTTTTACCACTGATTGAAAATAAACTGCTCAATACCGATTTTCTGGTTGCAGATTGTAAATCAGGTGTCAGCGGAGCAGGGCGTGGTGCTAATGTGGCTACATTATTGTGTGAAAGCAGTGAAAGTTTTAAAGCGTATGCCGTTCCTGGTCATCGGCATCTGCCGGAAATACGTCAGGGACTCGATCTTTTTAATAAGAGTGTGAATAACGGTGATGTTGATTTAACCTTTGTGCCGCACCTTGTGCCTATGATCAGGGGAATTCAGGCCACGTTGTATGGAAAAATAGGGTATGGAAAGGTTAATTCCAAAATTATTAAATTATCAGAATTGCAAACACTCTTTGAGCAGCGTTATGCAGATGAACCTTTTGTTGATGTTTTACCAGCGGGTTCACATCCTGAAACCAGAACTGTAAAAGGTTCAAATATGTGTCGAATAGCAATACACCAGCCACAAGATAGCGATACCATTGTTGTCCTGTCAGTGATAGACAACCTGGTTAAAGGCGCTGCAGGTCAGGCCGTGCAAAATATGAATATTGCTTTTGGTCTGGATGAAAAAGCAGGACTTAATATTGTGCCGTTAATGCCTTAGGAGGAGCCTGTTATCCACAAGCTCAAGGCCTCTATAAAAATAGCTCAAGGCTGCAATCTTAAACCAGGAAAAATTCTGCTGTTAACCTTATGACGCATATAATTGTACATCGCACACATCCTTTTCAATATTACGGTATTCGTTTTCTGGTCTTACTGCTGGGCATCGCTCTTCTGCGGGGGGCATTTGAACTGGGCTATATACAGTCAGAGGAAGATATAATTGAAGCCAAAGGCGGACGCAAATCCCTGCTGGTTCAGCAAAGAGTTTTAAAAAAGAAAAATATTGAATTGAGTAAGGAGCTTTTGCATCTGGAGAGAAAATACCTGCTGGAGCAGGAATCCTGTCAGTTGGTTCAATTAGGCATGAATAAGGATCAGCAGAAAATTGCCGGACTGGAAAAAGAGTTAACTTTTTATAAAGCGATTGTTTCACCTGAAAAAGGCAGGGAATCTGTTTATCTGCAAAATCTGGAGATAGTACCCTATCAGGCGAAGCAAACTACTTCAGAAAAAAAACAAAACCAGCAAAATCAATACCAGTATCAATTTACTATTGCCCAAAAAGTTAAGAAAAGGACCTATACTAAAGGCTTTATCACAATATATATTAAAGGAAAACAAAATAAAAAAACGGTGAAATTGTCATTATTTTCACTCATAGAGCAAGTGAAAGATAAAAAAGAAGCCAAAGAAAAGGGATTCAGATATAGTTTTAAGTATTTTCAGAAATTTAACGGTATAATGCGCTTGCCTGAAGGGATGATACCCCACTCAGTTGATATCATCGTTGATTCAAAGAAGAAAAAATCAATCATTGAGTTAGGCGATCTGGAATGGTCTCAAACGGGAGGAATGAAATATGTGGGGAAGTAAAAAAGGTGCGAGCAGAAGAATTGATTCATTAGTTGGCAATAGCACCCGGATTATGGGTGATCTGGATTTTACCGGAGGGCTTCTGATTGATGGTAAAGTAATAGGCAATATTACCGCAACTGAAGATGAAAATGCGACAATAACCATCAGTGAAAACGGCTATGTGCAGGGAGAGATACAAATTCCCAACATTGTTATTAACGGCACAGTGGAAGGTAATGTTTATGCCAGCAACAATGTAGAGTTAGCTAAGAATGCCAGAGTTTTCGGCAATGTTTATTATAACTTGTTTGAAATGGCAATGGGTGCTGAAGTCAATGGTAAGCTGGTTCATGTTACCGAAGACCACCTTGAAAAAGACAAGGTGACAGCCAGTATTGAAGCGAAATCTGAGCCGCCAAAACTGGAAGAATCTGAGGTTATAATAAATAACTAACCTTCCAGCCTGGAATAATCAGGCTGATTAGGAGCCTGTCCGAGAATAGAAGTCGTTGCGAGGGAAAGCTGTTTTGAGTCAGATTTTTCTATCATTTGAAGCCAATAGTTGTTCTATTAAATGAAAATGATAGGAATATATGGCCAAAATCAGCTTTTCCGCAGTAGGCTTTCTATTCTCAGACAGGCTCGTAGGGTTTTAGGAAATTTATTTCCTTTTAAAACCCTTATCCAGCTCGTCTGGGTTAGGCGTAATAATAACCCATGTTAATCTTGACTAATGCACTTGGTTATTGGATAATAAAAGCTGAATTGGAGTAAAGTAGTGAGTGAAAGTATGAATGAAGAAAGTCCATTAGATTTTACTGATGCCGCAGCGCTTAAAGTTAAATCTTTGATCGAAGAAGAAAAGAACGATAATTTAAAATTGCGTGTTTTTGTTACGGGAGGCGGATGTTCAGGTTTCCAGTATGGTTTTACTTTTGATGAAGCAATTAATGATGGTGATACAGAAGTTGAGAACATGGGAGTGAAATTATTAATTGATCCCATGTCATTTCAATATCTGGTTGGTGCAGAAATTGATTATACTGAAGGTCTTGAAGGTGCTCAATTTGTGATTCGCAATCCCAATGCAACAACAACATGCGGCTGTGGCTCATCTTTCTCTACGGAAGATAAATAGTAAGCACAATTTGTAAAACAATCTGCCGCATCATCAGGCAGATTGTTTTGCTGAAAATGCCGAAAAGGCGCTGTTTATACAGCGCTTTTTTTTTGGCCACGGATGGCCTTATGCTGCGAAGCACATGGGCAACTACGGCATCCATGCCTCTCGTTGCATTTCCATCATCCATGACGGTCATGTGCGAGAGCAGTGCTTGGCCACGGATAGCCTTATGGAAACATATGGATATGCAAAAATGTTAATTTTTGTTAAGCTTAACTAGACATACTTAGTTTGGAGCTCAATATGAATGAATATCTTCCTGGTCTGGCAGGCGTGCCGGCAACAAAATCCAATATCGCTGACATTGATGGTGAAAAAGGCATTCTTTCTTATCGCGGTTATCCTATTGAAGAGCTGGCAAAACATAGTACCTTTGAAGAGACCATTTTGCTGCTCATGAATGGTCAGTTACCGAAAAAAGATCGTCTGGATGAATTTTCCTCCCGCTTACGTACTAATCGAGCTCTGAAATATCACCTTGTTGATTTAATGAAAACCTTACCTGCTTCAGCTGATCCGATGCTGATGCTGCAAACGGCTGTATCCAGCCTGGGTATGTTTTATCAGGGAAGTGAGTGCCTGATAGATGGTGAAGTCTGTACTGATCTGGATTATGTTAATTCAGCGACGATAAAAATAATTGCCAGAATGGGCACTCTGGTGACGAGCTGGAAACACATTGCCAAGGGTTATGATCCGGCACCTACCCGCTATGATCTGAATTATGCGGAAAGTTTTCTTTATATGCTGACAGGCATGGAGCCTGATCCTCTGCTGACACGCATTCTCGATGTTTGTCTGATTTTACATGCTGAGCATACGATTAACGCTTCAACTTTTTCAGTACTGGTCAATGGCTCGACACTGTCATCACCTTATAGTGTCATTTCATCTGCTATCGGCTGTTTATCCGGCCCCTTACATGGCGGTGCAAATGCAAAAGTATTGAGTATGCTGGAACAAGTGGGTAAACCAGAAAATGCGGCCAAATTTGTTGATGATCAATTGCGGCGAAATGGTAAGATCTGGGGTATGGGACACCGTGAGTATCAAACCAAAGATCCTCGCGCCACCATTTTACAGGGGCTTATTAAAGATCTCCTGGAAACCAGGGGTGGAGATGTAAGTCCTTTGTTTGAAGTGGCAGAAGCATTGGAAAAAGCCTGTGAAGATCGCCTGGCTGAAAAAGGTGTTTATGCCAATGTGGACTACTATTCAGGCTTACTTTACAGAGAAATGGGCATACCGGATAATCAGTTTACTGCAATTTTTGCTATTGCCAGAAGTGCCGGCTGGATGGCGCATTGGCGCGAACAATTGAAAGATAATCGAATATTCAGGCCCACTCAAATTTATACGGGAGGCGATCTGCGCCATTACATCGCAATGGCTGAGCGCTGAATGTTTAGGTTATTGCTCTGTTAAAGCAATAGTTTCCAGCTTTCTGGACTTTAGCTGAGAAATCATAGTATCCGCTGTATTCTTAAAGTCGCTGCGATATTTTTTAGCAATAGGTGAAGCACTCGGCAGCGGTACGGTTAATGGGTTGCGATGTACGCCATTTACACGGAATTCATAATGCAAATGCGGACCGGTTGCCAGACCGGAACTACCGACATAACCAATTATCTGACCCTGTTCGACACGACTGCCCTTTTTAATCTTTCTATTATATGATTTCATGTGAGCATACAAAGTGGTGTATTTGGAGCCATGTTGTAAAATCAAAACACGACCGTAGCCGCCTTTTCTGCCTTTGAAAATAACTTTACCATCACCTACGGCTTTAATGGGGGTGCCTCGAGATGCCGCATAATCAACACCCTTGTGGGCACGAATCCGGTTCAATACAGGATGTTTACGGCTGCCGGAGAATCGTGAACTGATCCGAGAAAATTCAACCGGAGTACGTAAAAAAGCTTTGCGCATACTGAGTCCTTTTTCAGAATAATAATCAGTATGTCCTGATGCATCAGTGTATCGAATGGCCTTAAATATTTTTCCCCTGTTAACAAATTCTGCAGAAAGAATATTGCCATGGCCTATTTTTTTATCGTCAATATATTTTTCCTCAAAAAGAACGGCAAAAGAATCACCCTTACGAATGTCCAGTGCAAAATCGATATCCCAGCCAAATAACTGTGCCAGTTTCATTATCATTGCACTGCTCAAACCGGCTTTATTACCTGAGGCAAAAAGAGAGTTAGTAATTGTGCCGGTGGCAAATTGGTGTTTTACATCAATTTCTTTACTTTCAATGCGAGTCACAATTTTTGTATTATCAGATTCTTTGTTGATAATGAGAGTATCTACCCGGTCAAGATCATATTGCAGCGACTTAAATTGATTACTTTCATTAAAAGTAATAATTAATCTCTGACCTGGCTTGATGCGGGTCAATTTTTTTGCCTGCTTACTGGAATTAATAATTTTATGTAAGGTGCCGGCACTGAGAGACAGGCGTTTGAAAATAGCAGAAAGTGTATCGCCGCTTTTCACCACAACTGTTTTGGTTTTTTCT
>DAOVUK010000370.1 GCA_030632625.1 Gammaproteobacteria bacterium | reverse complement strand
ATAAATACAGACCTCAACACTTAACTTAAATAATCTGCCCCAAAGCCAGTGCTGATATCAGATAGACCAAAAATTGGACATTTGAATTACTTAATAACATTCCCGTAGGTTGGTGCTGAGGAACGAAGCCCAACATCGAAGCCGGATTGACATATGTTGGGCTTCGTTCCTCAGCACCAACCTACAATAATTCTGTCCAATAAAAGTGGTATCATATGGGCAATCTGGAGAGGTCTGCACTTATTTTAATCTCCAGCTACAAAACATCCGCAGCAAAATCAGCCAGTCTGGATCGCTCACCGCGTTTTAGAGTGATATGGCCGCTATGTTCCCATTTGCGAAAGCGATCAACGACAAAAGTCAGTCCTGATGTGGTTTCTGTCAGATAAGGCGAGTCAATCTGAGCAATATTGCCAAGACAGACAATCTTGCTGCCGGGACCTGCGCGAGTGATGAGCGTCTTCATTTGTTTCGAAGTCAGATTCTGTGCTTCATCAAGGATAATGTAGCGATTTAAGAACGTCCTGCCCCTCATAAAATTCAGTGAGCGGATTTTAATTCGGGTTGCCAGTAAATCGTTGGTTGCCTGCTTGCCCCATTCACCGGCATCATCATTGTGTGTCAGGACTTCCAGGTTATCCATTAATGCCCCCATCCATGGTGCCATCTTCTCTTCTTCTGTGCCAGGTAAAAAACCAATGTCTTCACCAACAGAAATGGTGGTACGGGTCATAATGATTTCCTGATAGATTTTATCATCCATAACCTGAGTTAAACCAGCAGCCAGAGCCAGTAACGTTTTGCCGGTCCCAGCCTGTCCCACAAGAGAAACAAAATCAACGTCTGGATCCATTAATAAATTCAGGGCATAGTTTTGTTCTTTATTTCGGGCAGAAATGCCCCACACGCTTTGTTTTTCAGAATAATAATGACGAACCTGTTCAACGATGGCACCCTCATCAGAATTTTCTCTGACAATCGCTTCAAAGTCAGTTTCATCACCAATATTAATAAACTGATTAGGCAGCCATTTTTTTGCTTCATCGCCGCTGATTTTATGGTAGGTATGTCCTTCTTCAGACCAGCTGTCAACTTCCTTATCATGTAAATCCCAGAATGTTGCCGGTAGATTTTTGATGCCGCTATAGAGCAGGTTGACGTCTTCAAGTACCTGATCATTGTTATAATCTTCAACCTGAATGCCTATAGCAGCAGCTTTGATGCGTAAATTAATGTCTTTAGTCACCAGAGAAACTTTAGGCAGTTTGGGGTCCTGCTGCAGGGCAAGGGTGATGCCTAAAATAAAATTATCATTTTTCTGACCGGGCAGGCTAATGGGGATTTCTGTGGAGATGTGTTCTGTTTGCAGAAATAGTTTGCCACTGGCAATCAGGGCTTCTTCAGTGTCCTGGTCAATGCCCATGCGCAGATTGAGGTCCAGGCCGTCTTTTATTTCCTGCGGCGTGCTGCCGGAGGTGAGATCATCAAGAAAACGGCTTGCCTGACGAGCATTTCGAGCAACTTCTGAATGTCCTTTTTTGTTGTTATCTAATTCTTCTAAAACCACCATAGGCAAAAATAAATCATGTTCAGAAAAACGAAACAGCGCACTGGGATCATGAATTAATACATTGGTATCAAGCACAAATAAACGTTTTTTACTTTTGTTTTCAAGATGGTTTTCAAGATGGTTTTCATCATTTTCTGTCATTTTTTTGCTCCCTTTTTATCGGTGAGAGTTTTATCAGAGAAAGTTTTAGCCCAAATCAATTTAAGTCTGCTGCAATTGCTTCAAGCACCTGGGCGATATGTTCTTTTACTTTCACCTTACGCCATTCTTTAACCAGCATTCCCTTGCTGTCAATTAAAAATGTGCTGCGTTCTATGCCCATATGAACTTTACCATAGAGCTTTTTCTCTTTTATGACATCGAAAAGGTGACAAATGGTCTCTTCTTTATCTGCAATGAGATCAAAAGGGAATTCATGTTTGGCTTTGAAGTTTTCATGGACCTTAATACTATCCCTTGACAGGCCAAAAACAGAGATGCCTTTTTTTTCAAAAGCAGCGTAATTGTCTCGAAAATCCTTGCCTTCCTGAATGCAGCCAGGCGTGTTGTCCCGTGGATAAAAATATAATAGTAGAGGTGTACCTTTATAGTTACTGAGTTTGAAGTTAATATCACTGGTTGCCTGACCGGAAAAGTCCGGTACTTTTTTACCTGTTTCAACCTGGCTCATAGTTATCCTTTAAGATTGCGTATTTGTTAAAATGTGTTGTTATTCTAAGAGCTTGTCCGCAGTAGGATTTCTATTCTTGGACAGGCTCCCAGGTTAAAGTCTGGGGGCTTCAATGGATGCATCCAGATTCATATCTTCACAGAGATCCAGAAAATCTTCTCTGAGATCATTAATAATAATTGTTTGCGGCACGGCAATGACCATCTCTATGGCAAACATCAGGGTGCCTGTATGGGGTGCCGGATAACGATCAGTTTGCAGACTCTGGATGTTAATGTTTCTTGAGGAAAAGAAATCGGCCAATTTATAAACAATCCCGGGATTATCCATGGCCAGAACTTCAACGATATAGGGAATTTTTTTCTCAAGAGATGCACTTTCAGTCAATGCCTGACTGTTGGTTTGTTTGCTGATAATACTTAATTCAAGAGCAGCAGCCTGTTGATTTAGAACCTGCTCAATAGTTTTCAGATTGCTGTCCGGCGCTGAAATCAATAAGATAATTGCAAATTCACCGCCTAAAACAGTCATGCGGCTATCATCAATATTGCCATTATTTTGTACAATAAGTTGTGAAAGCTCATTAACTATACCGGGGCGATCACTGCCGATTGCAGAAATAACCAGTTGATTTGATGGATGTGTTGCCATAAGTTTTTGACCTGATGTTGTATGAATAACCTAAATTATTATCTACATAGTCTAATAAATAAAGCTTTTAAGTACTATTCATTAATATCAGACATGCGGAACTTCCGGGATTTTAAATATTGGCGTCTCAGTTCAAACATTACAGTGGTTTTCTGCATGGGAATCAAGGATAATAGGCGATTGTTTAATATAACTTGTACCATCCGTAAAAAGTTTTTCGGATGGTATTTATGATTTGGAGATTGTAAATGTTTAGTGGCAGTATGGTTGCTTTGGTGACGCCTATGCATGCGGATGGACGTGTGGATCAGCAGTCCCTGGAAAAACTGGTCGAATTTCATGTGGATAATGGCACTGATGCCATTGTTGCCATGGGCACCACAGGTGAGTCAGCAACCCTAAATGAAAAAGAGCACTGTCAGGTTATAAAACAGGTGGTTGATATAGCCAGTAACCGAATCCCCGTGATCGCCGGTACTGGCGCTAATTCTACAACAGAAGCCATTGAGCTAACGCAATGTGCAATGTCTGCAGGTGCGGATGCCTGTCTTCTGGTGACCCCCTATTATAATAAACCGACTCAGGAAGGTTTGTATCAGCATTTTAAGAAAATTGCTGAAACTGTGGCCATTCCGCAGATTCTATACAATGTGCCGGGGCGTACCGCAGTTGATATGCTGCCGGCCACGGTCGCACGCCTGGCTGGAATTTCTAATATTGTGGGGATTAAAGAAGCAACGGGTGATTTGCAGCGTGGTCAGCAAATCATCGAGGAATGCGGCGATAAACTGGATGTCTATTCCGGTGATGATGCCACAGCGATGGAATTGATTTTAGCAGGTGCTCAAGGTGATATTTCCGTGACAGCCAATATCGCACCTAAAGCCATGCACGAGATGTGTGCCGCTGCTCTGGCGGGAGACAGAGAAACCGCGACAAGTATTAATAAGCGTTTATTGGCATTGCATAGTAAGCTGTTCGTTGAGTCAAACCCCATTCCGGTAAAGTGGGCATTGTATGAAATGGGTCTGATTCCTGAAGGCATCAGACTGCCGCTGACAATCCTGGACGCACAATATTATGATGTGATCCGTGATGCTATAAAACAGGCTTCTTAAAAGCGACCGTTTAACAGAGCAAAATAACAAAAATTTAGAGATCAACCAGTT
>DAOVUK010000466.1 GCA_030632625.1 Gammaproteobacteria bacterium | reverse complement strand
TACTCTAGCTAAACCCCAGTCAGACAACCCCATCCTCTGTACACTCTCTCACTGCATTTATACTCACTTTGGTGGGTTAAAGATCTAGAGTAGGGCGTCTAAATCCACCATAATAATTTAACCTGAAAATGAACCTGGTAGTGATTTATAAAATATTCTCAAGCTGACCCCTTAAATATCATTATTTAACCAACAACTGAAATACTTACTAGCAGTCGATCATCTACAAAAAAATAGTTATAAATCAAACACCTAAAAATGACATTAAAACCAGCTTATTTCATGAATTCAGTAGTAAACCCATATTGCTGGATTAAACTCAATCCATTTTATGGCTTTTCACTGCTCACTCTTTTTTTTGTAACAAATTGATTTATCAGGATTTACATTGTTTTTTTAGCCAGTTTTTGAACTGACTATAAATTCCAGGTTTTGCTTTGCTTCATCGAACTCAATTTTCTCAAGACAACCTACATGAGCAAGCACTTCACGACGTTGTTTTGTTAAAGATGGCATAGTGCCAACAACCTCTTGCTGTTCTTTAACACTGATGTCCAAAACATTTTGTGCATCTTGCTTTGTTAATTTGCCGCACATTACGGGTATACGCTGTGCAATTCGATTGGCATCCTTTATTTTTCCTGTGCCATGCTGTTTTGCCACACCAAATAATGACTCAATAATGTCTGAGCAGACGGGCATTCCAACCTCCTCTAAACCAAGAGCTATCGCCTTGATACGATGCTTTTCAAGCCAGGTAGCAAAACCCAGGCGAATAGAATCACTGGGTATCTTTTTGATCATGAGCTGACATTCATCAAAACTGTGCAGGCTCAAACCTTTCGTTTTCAGTATTTTCTGACATTCTATAAGTGGTTCAACGTCAAGTAGAAATTGGTTAATAAATTGCTTACATTCCGGCAGTTGCTCAAAACCAGCTCGTAACTTTTCCAGTAGTGAGTTCTTTTTTGCTCTGCCTTTAGGTGAATGTTTGAGGATTAGAGAAGCCCATTTGACCAGTTGATGGACATTCATAAACCTGGCTTTCGTTGATACTTTTGGTGGTGCCAAACATGCCAGTATGCTCTGTTTGAACCGTTTAGAGACTTTACCACAAGCCTGGATAAAGAGCTCAAACTGAGGATGACTTTTATATTCGTGTTTCAATAAATTGGCGATAAAGTGAGAAATATCATCAATGCAAAGACTGGAATAGCCTCTCTCATCCAATAACCGGACTGATTTTCCTAAATCAGTTCCCCCATCTTTAAGATAAGCGACAGGTGTGCCAACAATGGCAATCGTTTTTTGTAATAAATCAGCAATCGTTTCGCCCGTCCATGAATTGGCCACTGATACGGCAACGCACTGGATGTTTTCAAGAGCAGGAGCCCCTTTATTGAGTAGATGGTGCTTAATATCCAGTGCCAGCACGGTAAGGATTTTACCTCTACCCAAGCCAATACTGGCATCAAGGATTAAGATAACACCACCAGAAAACAAAGAACATCCCAGCTGTTGGTCAAGCGGAGGCCGATAGTTTTTCATTCTTGAAATGGAAAATCGGGTGACCCAGTTAATAATGGTTTGAGTACAGGGTGTTTTTTCTAATCCCAATTGTGGGCAAAGAACCATCAGCACTCTGGAGATTGCTCTGAATCCAATCCGGGCAAGGGTAAAAAATTGCAGCACCAGATAAACCAAATCAACTTTATCATTGATCTGTAATGTATTTTTCTGAACCTCCAATACTTCGATTTGCTGCAGGGCCTGACGCAACTTCCTCTTAAATTGATCGCGCTGCTTCTTTATACGATGTTTTTCTTTTAATTGATAACGCAGGATTGCTTTAATTTGTGCTACTTTTTTCTTCCAGTTATCACGTCTTTTTTTCATCTTTGCATAAGTACTCATGGTTGAGTCCTCATTACAATATTTTTCATATTGAACCTCAAATATTATTATCTCAACGTAGTATGCAAAATTTGAGGGGCTGTGTCTAATGAAATTGCTATTTTTTGTTGAAAATCAATAGGCTGATGTTAGAATGAACCCAGTGACTAAATGACAAGAGGTGCTTGACTTCATGACCTATGACAGGATGGATGCAAAAAAAATTCCAGGCGAACATTGCCGCTTTTGTGGTGATGAGACTTCACCTCTGGTAAAAACCCGATGCTGTGAGCAATGGATTTGTTGTGATACGTCCTATATGTCCTTTCAAGGGGGAGGTCATTGTCAGGATGAGCATGAAACCTATAGTCTTTGTCATTTTCACTATAATGAAAAGCATCAGGGCCATTGGCAGGAATGTGAAGAATGTCGCCGTTATTTTGGCGAAAAAGAATTTAAAAGAATGTCCGAAGACTGGATAAATTCACCTCACTACTAAAAAACCAATACTGCTAAGAACCAACCGGTTTGTGTCAGGTTCAAAAAGCGGTCAAAAAATGAGTAAATTTCAGTTGAGTGGGATGTTTTTCCTGAAAGTCTATTTCTGAAGATAAATAACCAATATTACATTTAAAAACAGTTTCTTATAATATCTTTTTCCAAAAAACTCACAAATTAGAAGTAAAGCGAATACACTAATAATTTAAAGTTTTAGAATAATTTATCTTATTGTTTTTATTGAATATTATATGCAGCACTATGTTTTGCATCTTCTTTTGTGGTCAATTATTGTAAAATTATATTGAAATATCAATCAGTTAAGTTTTAGACACCCTAGACTAAGTCTTTGCCCTGCGATCATATCGCCTGTGCTAATCACTAAATCTGGCCTGACTTTTGCCAAGTGAGATATAACCCTGGGAATGTCGTTATTATATTCAACCGATCCATAACTGCCATTAAGATCAGAAATAACGGCAATGGTCATACTGTTATTATTTTTT
>DAOVUK010000112.1 GCA_030632625.1 Gammaproteobacteria bacterium | reverse complement strand
TTTAAAGCTTCAAAACCATTTTTATAGGTTTTTCTCAGGTTTTTAATTTCAAGTGCATTCATATTTTATAGGCTTGGTAAGTTAAGTATGTTAATAAGTTAATAAGTTTTTATGTTTATAAGTTAAAAGCATATCAACATACAAACTTATCAACTTACAAACATACCAACTTACCAACTTACAAGCTCTTAAACACCCGTCCGGCTGCGGCAATGGTGGCATCAATATCATCATTAGTGTGGGCAGCTGAAACAAAGCCTGCTTCATAGGCAGAAGGTGCAAGATAAACGCCCTCATCAAGCATACCGTGGAAGAACTTTTTGAAACGTTCCTGATCACTTTTAGTGACCTGAGCAAAACCCGTTATTTTTTCCTCTTCACTAAAGAAAAGTCCGAACATACCGCCGACCTGATTGGATGTCATGGCCACACCGGCTTCTTTCGCCTGGGTAACAATGCCTGTGACCAGACGTTTAGCTTTGGCATCCAGATCTTCATGAACGCCATTTTGTGAGACCAGATTTAATGTTGTCATACCAGCCGCCATAGATAACGGATTTCCTGATAAAGTACCGGCCTGGTAAACAGGACCCAGAGGTGAAATTTCCTGCATAATCTCTTTTTTACCACCGAATGCGCCCACCGGCAGACCACCGCCAATTACTTTACCAAGCGTGGTTAAATCCGGCGTGATCCCATAGTGAGTTTGTGCTCCGCCTTTTGAAACACGAAAGCCGGTCATAACTTCATCAAAGATCAGCACGCTGCCGGACTGATCACAAACTTCACGCAATGTTTCCAGAAAGCCTGCAACCGGAGGAATACAATTCATATTTCCTGCAACCGGTTCGACAATAATTGCAGCAATTTGTTCACCGATATCAGCAAACACTTCACGAACCTGAGCGCTGTCATTATAAGTCAGGGTGATGGTGTGTTCGGATAAAGAAGCCGGCACCCCGGGGGATGATGGTACGCCAAATGTCAGTGCACCCGAACCGGCTTTGACTAACAACGAATCTGAATGACCATGATAACAGCCTTCGAACTTAACAATCTTATCTCTATGTGTATAACCGCGCGCTAAACGAATAGCGCTCATGGTTGCTTCTGTACCTGAACTGACCATACGGATCATTTCAATAGAAGGCACCAGCTGACAGACCAGTTCTGCCATGTCAGTTTCAATCTGTGTCGGAGCACCAAAACCTAAGCCATTGGCGGCAGCATCCTGTACTGCTTTAACAACTTCCGGGTGAGCATGACCCATAATCATGGGACCCCATGAGGCAACATAATCGATATAGCGATTATCATCTTCATCATAAAGATATGCACCTTCGCCCTTTTTAAAATAAACCGGATCACCGCCGACACCTTTAAAGGCTCTAACCGGGGAATTTACGCCACCAGGAATTGTTTTTTGAGCTTGTTGAAACAAATCGTGTGAACGGGTCATAGTAATAATTTTCCTGTTTTAATGAGGTTAAAAGTAACTGTAAGTATCAGCAAAACTACCTTTGCGGTAATTTGCAAAGAATGGTGTGGCGTTCGAAAGTGGTGCTTACATTCAGAAGTTGAGGAGGTGTAGTTCACCTTGCCGGGGACGCGCGCAAGTACGTCCATGTAGCGCTCATCCTCGCCATCCATGGCTCGAAATGCCCCTTGCAAGGCAAACGACACCTCCCCACCTTCTTAGCTGCATCACGTTTCTCACTGGTGCGGAAAATCAAAAGCAAGGTCAAGAGCAAATCAAAAGCTGAGAATAAAGCCAGAGCTTGAGTCCGAATGCTTTTTCTTGTCTTTTGATTTATTCTTTTGCTTTTACACCCATAGTGAGAAACGTGATGTGGTCAGGAGGGTTCGATGGGCTGGTTAGCCTTGCGGGGGTATTTCGAGGCAGGACGCCGAGGATAAGCGACCCATGGATGGGCTTGAAGCGTCCCCCGCAAGGCTAACCAGCCCATCGAATCATCCATTTTCGCCTCAAGGCGCCTACTGTTGGCAGCACCACTTTCGAACGCCACACCATTCTTTTCAAATGTCTGCTTCGGTAGTTAAAGCAGAAAAAGTACGCAATAATATAATGAACCATTTAGATGATATTTTAAAAAAAGATCTGCAGCGACTCCAGCAGCAATCTTTATATCGACAGCGAAAAATAACTGATGGCCCACAGCAGGTTCATTTGCAGAGTAATGGCAAACAGGTTCTGAGTTTTTGCAGTAATGATTACCTGGGGTTGGCGAATCATCCGGAAATTGCCAAAGCCCTGAAAAAAGGTATTGATACCTATGGAGTGGGCAGTGGCGCAGCTCATCTGGTCAGTGGTCACAGTCGGGCACATCATGAACTGGAAGAAGCTCTGGCTGAATACACAGGACGCAGTCGAGCCTTATTGTTTTCTACTGGCTATATGGCGAACCTTGGTATCGTTAATGCACTGATGGGAAAAGGTGATATAGTCTTTCAGGACAAATTAAATCATGCTTCTCTTATTGATGCCGCCTTATTATCATCAGCACTTTCTGGCAGCCAGCTTAAACGTTATCCTCATAATGATCTGAGCGCTTTATCAAAACAGCTCTCAAAACCAGAGTTAAAACAATCAGAAGCGCATAGAAAGTTGCTGATGTCTGATGCGGTTTTTAGTATGGACGGTGATCTGGCACCTGTTACTCAATTAAGCGTCCTCTGTCAGCAGCATGATGCCTGGTTTATGCTGGATGATGCTCATGGCTTCGGGGTATTGGGTGTGAATGGTGCCGGCATTGCGGAAGAATATTCACTGGATCAGCAGCAGCTGCCGATTTATATGGCGACGCTGGGTAAATCCATGGGGGTTTTCGGGGCTTTTGCTGCAGGCAGTGAAGCACTGATTGAAACTCTTATTCAAAAATCAAGAGCTTTTATTTATACGACAGCTATGCCGCCGGCTTTAGCTCAGGCGACATTAATGAGTTTAAAAATTTCCCGTGAACAAAGCTGGCGCAGAGATAAGCTGAAACAGCTGATTAAACAATTTCGAACAGGTGCTGAACAATTAGGCCTGTCATTGATGGCTTCCCAGACAGCCATTCAGCCAATTTTAGTGGGTGACAATGAAACGGCTTTAAAAATCAGCCAGACATTAGAACAGCAGGGTATTTTAGTGACAGCCATCCGTCCGCCCACAGTACCCAAAGGCACCGCTCGATTACGCATAACACTTTGTGCTGCACATGAAGAAAAAGATGTCGAGCGATTATTGTCAGTATTAGAAAAAATATGGCCATAAGTTTTCAGGAGTGGGGCAATACAGAAGCTCAACAGCAGATTTTATTCATTCATGGCTGGGGGATGAATAGTGGTGTATGGACGGATATTGCTGAATATCTGGAGCAATTATATCCTGAGCGCCTAATCCGCTGCGTTGACCTGCCCGGTTATGGACAGAGTTCGGCTTATGATCTTGAACGACTTGGCGGTGTTTATAATAGCCAGACTCTGGCACAGAGTATGGAGCCCTTGTTAGAGGGGAAGCAAACAAGCCTTATCGCCTGGTCAATGGGCGGTCTGGTGGCGATTCAGATGTTAACAGATGATAGATTGCGGGCTAAGAAGCGCCATACTAATAAAAAATCACAGATTTCTAAACTGCTACTGGTCAGTTCAACACCTCGATTTGTTCAGGCAGAAGACTGGCCGTATGCAGTCGAAGCACAAATATTTGAAGAATTCAGCCGCAGTCTGAGCCGCGATCATCGAGCCACTCTGAAACGTTTTTTAGCTATTCAGGCAATGGGAAGCCGTACTGCACGAAATGATATAAAAATCCTGCAGGCTCAATTGCTGCAGCGTGGTGAGCCTGATCAACAGGCACTGGAATCTGGTTTGCAAATATTGCTTAAAGAAGATAAGCGCCGGCAATTACAGGAAATGTCAGATGTGCCTGTTATTTTAATCGCGGGTAAATATGATACTCTGGCAAAATATCAGGGGCAGAAAGTATTAGCTGAACAAGATAATATTTCACTCTATAGCATTTCCCAGGCAGGTCATGCCCCGTTTATATCCCATCCGGAAGAATTCAAAAAAATTCTGCAAAACGTTATATAATACAGCTAGGTTTAACATTTTCAGGATAATTATTTTTTGACTGCAACATTACCCCGGCCTTTTACCAAGCAGCAAGTAAGAGATTCCTTTAATAAAGCGGCAGAGACTTATGATACTTTTGCTGTATTGCAAAGGGAGGTCTGTACGCGCTTAATTGAACGTCTGGATTATATTAAAATAGAACCGCAAGTGATTCTGGATATTGGTGCGGGTACAGGGCAGGGCACTCAAAGGCTGGCACAACAATATCCTGATGCGCATATTATCGCTGTGGATCTGGCAGAAAAGATGCTATTGAAAAACAGAGAGAAAAACAGAGAGAAAAATGGTTCGAAAATATCGACTCAGTCTGGTCTGACAGGGAAAGTGAACAATTTCTTTAGCGCTAAGTTCTTCAAGTCTAAGCAGGCACATCAATTTGTCTGTGCTGATGCTGAACAATTACCCTTTGCTGATGCCAGCATGGATCTGATTTTTTCCAGCCTGACCATTCAATGGTGTCTTGATCTGACGACAGTCTTTAATGAGTTTCGCCGGGTTCTGAAGCCCGGAGGGCTGTTAATGTTCACCACTCTGGGTACAGAAACGCTCAGGGAATTAAGGATCAGCTGGGCGGCGGTCAGTGATAAGATCCATGTGAATGAATTTAGAGACATGCATGATATTGGTGATGCACTTTATAATGTTCAGGTTGAAAATCCGGTGATGGACTGTGAAAAAATTGTTTTGAACTATCAATCAATTAAACAAATCCTGGTGGAACTTAAAGCGGTAGGCGCAGACAATAAAAACACCGGACGTGAAAAGGCATTGACCGGGAAAAAACGTTTGCAGGCAATGTACCGGGCCTATGAACAATTCCACACACAGGAAGGTTATCCTGTCACTTATGATGTGCTTTACGGGCATGCCTGGAACCCGAAAACACCGATGCAGAATACCCGCTCAGCAGATGGCAAGAAACAGACTTCTATTTCACTGGCACAACTTAAAAGCAGCCTGCACTCGTGAAAGGCTATTGATGAAAAGCTATTTTATTACCGCAACTGATACCGATGCAGGCAAAACGTTTGTTTCTGCAGGGCTGCTGCAAAGCTGGTCAGCACTGGGTTATAAAACCCTGGGCTTTAAACCCGTTGCCAGTGGTTGTCAGATCACGGCACAAGGATTGAGAAATGATGATGCGCTGAAATTAATTGCCGCTGCCAATGTGTCTCTTGATTATGAAATCATTAATCCCTATGCCTTTGAGCCGGCTATTGCGCCTCATATTGCTGCCCGGCATGCCGGTGTGACAATTGATTTGCAGACTATTGTCAGCAGCATTTTGCAGCATCAGCAGCAGGCTGATTATGTGCTGGTTGAAGGGGTGGGCGGCTGGCTGGTGCCTTTGAATGAACAGCAGAGTCTGGCTGATTTAGCCTGTTTACTGAATTTTCCTGTTATATTAGTGGTAAATCTGCGACTGGGCTGTATCAATCATGCTTTATTAACAGCACAGGCTATTGCACAAAAAGGCCTGACAATTGCCGGCTGGATTGCAAATAGCACTGAGCCGCAAAGTAATGCCGGAGGGGAAAATATAACATACCCTGAAGAAACTATTCAAAGCCTGAAAGCACGACTGAATGCACCTCTGCTGGGTGTCTTGCCGCATTTGTCTGATACTGAGCATGACTCTTCTTTGCTCGCTAACGCCCGGTTTGCTGATTATATCAATATGGAAAAGTGCATTTAGCTTTCAACTTCACTATACTAATCCTCGCTTGTTTGCATGGCAGAGACGTTGTATGCAACGTCTCTGCCATGAGAACAAGCGAGGACTAATCAATATTAGTATTTAATCAATACCAAATTTCTAACCTATATTTCTGACAAGCGGGAGCCTGTGTGTTTAAACCCATTACTTTAATCATCGTATCAATTCTTTTTGCCTCGGGTTACTGGTTTTATACTAATCTGGTGACACCCCAGCATGGCAGTACAGTTCGGGTGATGAATCTGCCCTGGCAAATCACGGTAGTTGATGAGCAAACCCTGCATGTTTTGGATTTAGATATAGGTAAAGCAACACTCGGAGATGCGGTTAATATATTGAAGAGTGAATATAATGTGGCCTGGTTTGAAAATCAGGATGATAGTATCAGTCTTGAAGCCTGGTTTATTCGTGTGAGTATGTCGGGACTTAGAGCGAAGGTGCTTCTGGAGTTAGATGCTGAGGGCCTGGATAAAGATTATTTGCTGAAAAACTCGGGCAAGCCGAAGATACAGGATTCACGTACCATAAAATACCCGCTGGATGATTTAGCACAGGAGCTGAGTAATAGAGTTATTCACTCACTGACTTATATCCCTGCATCAAATATTGAACCGGAATTACTTAAAAAACTATTTGGCAAGCCCAAAGAAAGTCTGGCTGTAAATGACAATACAGAGTTTTGGCTGTATCCGGAAAAAGGCTTGGTTATTTCATACAGTAAAAAAGGCAAAGAAGTGTTTCAGTATATTCCCGTGGGGAATTTTGCACGATTGCAGCAAAGTGTCCTGGCAACAGTGGCGCATGCTAAGCAAGTCAAGTCATCCGATTAACAGCGTGACTGTTTCTAAATCCAGCGCTATTTCTAAAAAAGCACAACCTGAGTATGTTGCCTGTGATGTCTGTCGTCTATCACCCATATGCTCGCCTGTGAATATCGGTGGACATAGTTATGATTTCACTGGAAAAATGGTCAATCGCAGGCACTATTTTAAAAAGGGAGAAAGGGTTTTTCAGCAGGGACAGCCGGCAACACTGATATATGCTATTTCCGCCGGTTCATTGAAATTAATTGCCGATGTAAAAGCCTCCGAGAGAGTGATTGATTTTCGTATTTCAGGCGAACTGGTGGATATCTGTTCTTTAAATGAAGGGGTTCATAGCTATAGTGCTCAGGCCCTGGAAGACACCTATCTGTGTGAAATTGCTAAAGACACTTTAAATGATATTGCCTCACAAATTCCTCAGGTGCAGGGTCGTCTGATGAAAGTGGTCAGTCAGGAACTGAGCAATATTCAACAATCAGCCATGCTGCTGCATGGCAATGTCGGCTCAGAAGAAAAAATTGCCGCCTTTATCCTGAACCTGGCCTGGCGTTATCTCAATAGCGGTTATCCCTGCAGAGAATTTAGACTGACGATGACGCGTACAGATATTGCTGATTTTCTTGGTTTATCCAAAGAAACGGTGATTCGACTGTTTAAAAAACTGCAGCAAAACAGCCTGATTAAAATTGAGGGAAAAAACCTCATTATCCCGAGTATTGAAGAATTGCAAAAATTTGTCGGCATTGAATTAATCTAGGAGCCTGTCCGAGAATAGAAGTCGTAGCGAGGAGAAGTAGTTTTGAGTCAGATTTTTCTATCATTTGAAGCCAATAGTTGTTCTATTAAATGAAAATGATAGGGAAATCTGGCCAAAATCTGCTTTTCCGCAGTAGGCTTTCTATTCTCGGACAGGCTCCTATGTCTATTTTTTTACTGCACCTGCTCTCTGCCTAAAGGCTGGCCAGCCATAAAATGTGAGCTGCCTCACATAGTTGCCAAAAAAAATAACAAAAAAATGAACTTTTCTGATATCAGGTAAATCACCTTTAAAAATATAAGGTTAATTGTTATACAAAGGGTAATTGCTCAGTTGTTGTGGCATTTGACACTAATTTATATTAGAAAGAATTGATACTTGCCCCTAAAAGAGGCAAAATAGCACCACAGAAATCTCTCGGATGCTGTGCTCTTACTCTTCTAGAAATGAATGAGGCAAGAGGAAAACAAGAGGGATACTGTAAAATTTTGGGTTACTCTTTTGAGTAAAGTTTTTAAATAATTGTGGAGAACACTATGGAAGAAGCTGCAGCGGAGCAGAAGTATAACTTCGACGTTGTTCGCTGGTTTGCCGTAATGACCGCCGTCTACTTAGTAGTTGGTGCGTCAGTTGGGGTATATATTGCCTCAGAATTGGCATGGCCGGTGCTCAACTTTGACAGTCCTTATTTATCATTTGGTCGTCTAAGACCCTTACACACCAATGCGGTGATTTTCGCTTATGGTGGGTGTATCTTGATGGCAACTGCTTTCTATACCGTACAGCGTACCTGTGGTGTGAGACTGTGGAGTGATAAAATGGCATGGTTCACCTTTATTGGCTGGAATCTTATCATTGTCTCTGCTGTCATTACTCTTCCATTAGGCATCACTCAGTCTAAAGAATATGCTGAGCTGGAGTGGCCAATTGATCTGGCAATCGCCGTGGTCTGGGTGTCGTTCATGTTCAACTTTATGATGACG
>DAOVUK010000452.1 GCA_030632625.1 Gammaproteobacteria bacterium | reverse complement strand
GGCTATGTTTGCGTTAAGTGTTGGTGATGACTACGACTAAGTCTGTTCGGCAATACCAAGGTGATTGGCAGTCTTTTAAAACAATCAGTTACAGTTGACCAACACTTAACGCAGACATAGCCTAACTAAAACTTTCAACCTCAGTGTCCGGATGATTACCCCATTCTGACCAGGAGCCTGCATAACCTTTGATCTTGTTAAAACCCGCTGCTTTTAATACATAATACGAATAAGAGGAACGATGATGACTATGGCAATAGGCGACTATCGTCTTGTCCTTATCAAAGCCTTTATCCAGTAAGGTTTTTTCTATCTCTTTAACAGGCAGCATACAAAGATTATTATTTCGATCCATTGCATCCGTCCACTCATAATGAATAGCTCCGGGGATATGTCCGCCCTTGAGAGCAAATGCTTTAGTACCCCGGTGCTCTGCCACAGACCGTGCATCCAATAATTGCACCTGCTCATTGTCCAGATTATTCTGAATATACTCCAGAGTGGCTAACACAGATAAATCTTTATTTAATTCAAACTCTGCAGGTGCCGGTTGACTGAATGATTGTGATAAGGGCAGACCGGTATTTACCCATGAAAAAATACCACCATTGAGTAATGACAATTTATGATGTCCGCAGAGCTCAAGCGTCCACATAAAACGACAGGCCTTACCACCGCCTTCATCATCATAAGCCACCACATGAGTTTGCTTATCAATACCCAGTGAAGAAAATTGCTCAATCAATGTATCATCATCAGGCACTTTGCCCATCACCGGCTTGTCGATTTTAACAATGTGCGAATAATCAAAATGAACCGCACCTGGAACATGATTTGCGTTATAAGTCTCTCTTTTACACAAATCGACAATGAGTAAGTTTTTATCATTAAGATGTTTTTCCAGCGCCAGAGGTTCAATAAGCAGAGGATATTGGGACATAAAATTTCCATAATTGATGAAGAGTTACAAATAAATTTAATTATTTTCCAACAGCTCAAGCTGTTGTCTGCGTATCTTTTCTGAAACAGAGTAAAAACCAGCTCGTTTAATCAGAACCTGGGTACCATCAGACATTAAAAATTGTAAAAAAAGCTTATTTTTAGCCGCTATAGCAGTACCCGGCTTTTGGTTAATATAGAGATAAAGATAGCGGCTCAGCGGGTATTGAAAGGTACTAATCCAGGGTTGAACAGGCTGATAAAAACGGCCGTCTTTTGCTTCTAAAGCAACAAAGTGAGTGCGCTGTGTTTTAAAAAAACTGCTGGCAAAGCTAATAGCACCCGGATTAACGCCAACTGCCTGTACCACTGAGCTGGATGTTGGCTGGCTGATGATACTTATCTTATAGCCTGCTTTGTTTAATATTCTTTTATTAAATAATGAATAGGCGCCTGAAGACTGCGGCAGACTGTAAATTTGTATCGGCTGTTTCTTCCAGTCAGTGCTATTCAGTTTTGCTAATTTTATATCACCCCAGTAGTTTACATGCGGAGTGTTTTGAGAAAAAATATCCGCTAATTGCGTTGTTGTTAGTTGTTTGACTGGATTGTTTTTATTGATATACACCGCTAAGGCATCAACTGCAATTTTAAATTCAACGGGTTCATAACCATAGTGTTTAATAAATGCGTCCCGCTCTTTAGCTTTCATTGCTCTGGACATCTGGCCAATAGTATCTGAATCAGCAAGCATCGCGGTTAATGCACTTGATGAACCGCCTCCGATAATGTTGATTCGGGTTTCTTTATATCGCTGTTCAAATCTATCGGCTAATAAATTTAAGACACTTGATACCGTTGTTGATCCAGAAACATTGATAGTTTGTTTATTGGTACTTGCAGATACATTCTTTGATGAAAAAAGATTTGAAGAAAAAGAGTCTGAGGAAGCGGATGAAGAGGTAAGGCTGCTATTTTCATCCCAAAAGCCATTATCAGCAAATGCTGTTGCTGCTATAAAAGTGCAGCTAATTGTCAGCAAAATATAAAAAAGTGGGCTGATGGCAAATAACTTCATGTTTTATTCACCCGGGTGGGATTGAGTTTGTGATAAAAAATAAAGAGTAAAAAAGTGAGAAGCAATGTTAATGCAATATAAAGAAAAAGTGTGCTGAGCATTTGTTCACTTTGTTCTGTCGCATGTTCAACTCGTTCCCTGGCAGCATTATTAAGCTGTTCAATGCGCTGAGTCAAACTATCAGAATAGATCATATTTCCGGAGGCACCAACCAGATTGGTGAGTTCGACAGCAGCTTTATCAACTTCAACCAGAGCTCTGGTATACTCATTAATATCGAAGGGTTTAGTGTCATCCCCGGCTTGTTCCTTCTCAGCTGATGCCGGGAAGTGAGAGGTCATCATAGCGTCAAAAGTAATCAGTGTATTATTTAATGAATCAGATGTCCTTCGCAGCTCAGATAATAAAACATTGCCGGAACCTGAAAGTTTATCAACCGTTAGAACAAGGTGTTCAGTATCACTGATTGTCTGCCTGATTTCTGCAAGTATTTTACTCAGAGAGCTTTCTCTTTTATCTAATTCCGATGAAATAAAATTTCTTTCTTCACGAATGAGTTGTGGTAAGTTTTCCATGACTTTACTGACTCGTTCTATGGCCAGAGTTGAGCGCTTAATACCATGAAGTAATTGTGCCACCTCAGGTTTAGCCAGTATATTATCAGTTAAACTTTCTGCCTGCCATGTGTAAAGCTGCGGGGCACGTTTAGCATAAAAAAAAGAACGTTCTGCTAACAGACGGGTTTCATCAATCGCTTTTTTAGCTTCATCAACCGGCGCTAAAAATCCTGAACCTGTTTGCACATCTGCCACAAGAGATTTCCCTCTGGAGGCTGAAACATCGGAAAAACGTGTAAAAATAACAAAATTAACTTCAGGATTTTGTCTTCGCCAATCAATTATCAACCAGTCTAATATATAAAGCTGCTCTGGTTTCATCACTTTTTCTGCAAGCTTCCATATGTCCTGACGATTTTGATGCATAGCATTGATCAAAACAGAGGAATTATCAGCAAATATTTTTTCAGCTCTGTCTTCATCAATCCAGACATAACTCTGTAAGGTGACCACCAGCAGCAGATC
>DAOVUK010000502.1 GCA_030632625.1 Gammaproteobacteria bacterium | reverse complement strand
GCCTCTATGCAGGGTGACGCCTCTATGCAGGGTGACGCCTCTATGCAGGGTGACGCCTCTATGCAGGGTGACGCCTCTATGCAGGGATATCCTCCTGTGCAGGGATATCCTCCTGTGCAGCAGCCCCCTCTACAACAGGCAAATACCGGATTTTCTCAATTTATCCAGCAGCCCGTCCAGCAGCAAATGGCGTCCGGTAATGAAGCGCAAATTTTTTCTCTTATACAGCAGTTAATTGCGCAGAACAAACCTGTTCAGCAACCGATACCCCAGGCGCAATATGCATCGACTGAAGATATCATGTCTTCTTTATCTCAGCTGCAGACAGCACCTGAATTCTATGGCAGCAGCACAGAACAAATTGGCGGCGACAGTGTTATCAGCAGCGGCCTGGTCAAAGATGCTTTAAAGCAGTCTCTGCAATCTAAGCAGCATAAACAGGCGCTTAACCAGAATGATGATGGCATAATTGATGTCATTGGTATGTTGTTTGATTTTATTCTCGATGATAAAAATCTTGTTGACTCAGTCAAATCTTTACTCAGCCGGTTACAGATACCTATCATTAAAATTGCTCTGAAAGACAAAAGCTTTTTTAGAACCAAAAACCACTCGGCCCGGAAACTACTTAATGAATTAGCCAATGCGGGCCTGGGTGTGACCGATAATATCACTGTACAGGATAATCCTCTCTTTCTTAAGCTTGAAAATATCGTCAGCCGGGTAAGCAACGAACAACCCGAAGACAGCGACTCTACTTTTTTTACAGAACTACTTGAAGATCTGCAGCGTTTCATTACCCAGTTTAATCATGGAAATCGTCATACAGGTCCGTCCAAAGAGGCGGCACTTAAACTTGTAACCACTGAACTTGACTCACGAATGAGCACCAGGGATCTGCCGAATAACATTGTCCTGCTGCTTGAAAGAGTCTGGAAAGATATCATGCTTGATATTTTCTTCGACGACGGCATGGAAAGCGATGAATGGGATATGGCAATGACATTTGTTGATACGTTGATTTGGAGTATCGATCCAAAAACCGACACTCAAAGTCAAAAACAATTAGTCAGAGTCATACCCGGCATTTTAAATGCACTTAATAGTGGACTGGATAGAATCCATTACCCCAAAAATCTTCGTGAACAATTATTACAGGATCTGCAGCATTGTCACCTTGCCTGCATGAAAGGACGGGAGATTAATGATAATGAGCTGTCAAAAAGTGGTCAGGCTTATATTACCAGCAGTCAAATAAATCAAGCCCTGCACAGACGAAGAAATGATCTTTCAACTGAGCCTTCAGCGGGCAAAGAGCCTTCAGCGGATAAACAGCCTTCAGTAGCAACTGCCTCTTTAGCAGAGACAAACAGCATGGATAGTGACGAGCTCACTCCGGAAGAACTGGAAGATATTGATGCCGGGATTGATATCATGCTTGACAGTGATTTATCGAATCTGGATGCGCTGGAGGAGGAAAATCTCCTTGCTTCACTTGAAGATGGTTCAGAAGAAACTATTGCCGACGATGGTCATGATGAATTAATTGAAGATGCCTTTACCCAACAGGCTCGAAACCTGGCTGCTGGAGCCTGGGTTGAGTTCCATGGCGGCGATGGTAAAAACTACCGGGCAAAAATTTCCTGGATGAGTGAAGATGCCAGTGCCTATATTTTTGTCACCCAGACAGGTCAGATTGCAGAGAAATCATTACAGGGTTTAAGTAATGCATTGAGAAATCATCAGGCAAGTATTCTGGATGAATCACCGGTGTTTGAACGTGCCATGGATGCTGTTCTGGAAGATCTGCAGGAAAAGACAGAATAGTCGCCTGAGTCCCAACGATAGCAATGAATGACAGCAAAAATCTCGGCCTGATCATGATGGTCATTGCAATGCTGATTGGACTGGGGCTGCTTACCCATTTCTTTCAGGATGTTATTGACACACAGAAGAACCCCAACCAAAAAATCCGCACTACACAAGCAACGGATAAACATATTGAAATTACTCTAAAGCGAAATCGTTCTGGCCATTATGTCGGCACGGGTATTATTAATGGTCATAAAGCCGTCTTTCTGCTAGACACCGGGGCAACTTATGTTGCCGTCCCGGAACATCTGGCCGGACAATTAGGGCTGAAAAAAGGCAGAAGGGTCACCCTGTCAACTGCCAATGGCCGCAGCACCGGTTATCAGACAATCATTAATACACTCAGTATTGGTCAGATTCATTTGTCCGATATCAGAGCAATTATTACCCCTAACCTGAATGAAATTTTACTCGGCATGTCGGTGCTGAAACAGTTAGAATTTACCCAGCGTGGTGATGTCCTTACCATTCGCCAGTATTTATAAATTTTTCCCCGCCTCTCGCGTCAGTTTAAATATCACCGGGCTTAACAATAGCAGCGCAATCAGATT
>DAOVUK010000158.1 GCA_030632625.1 Gammaproteobacteria bacterium | reverse complement strand
AGATAATGAGCGTGCAGTGCGTTCCTCATCAAAAAAGGCAAAGGGCTCATCCAGAATAAGGAATTGCTGACTATGCACTTTCCGACTGACCATTTCCTGTGAAAGAGCCAGACGTACGGCCAGCATGATCTGCCGCTGCGTACCGCTGGAAATTTCATCCAGATCCATAAAATCATGCTTTTCATTGGAGAAAACCCGTACCGTCAGATCGTCATCTATTTGCAGATGTTCATAACGATTTTCGGTGAACAATGGCAGCGTTTTACCGACATGCTCGCGAATAATATGATTAAAGCGTTTTGACAAATGTCGGGTCGCACCGCCTAATAGATCTTTCGCCAGTTCTCTGATCTGGTTTCTTGACTCCTTATCTGCAATCTGAGTTTGCAGACCAGTAATTTTCTCCTGCAGATCATCGGCACGTTTAACCCGATCACCTTCAATCACCAACTCAGCAGACAGCTGACTGATCTGTTCAGCCTGCTTATCCTGCTGCTGCTTCAAGTCATTGAGATCAGACTCTATTGCCTCCAGCAGCTGCTTTTCTCTCATCTGGCTGTTGGCAATGAGCATTAGCTGATGTTTACGATCATCATCTGCCGCTGTTTTCTGAAATGATTCATCCAGTGCCTGCATTTTTTCTGACAGTTCTTTGCCTGCCGTACCCAGACGTTCAATATTACCTTTGTGGCTGATATTAGCAGCCCAGAATAGCAGAAACAGAAAAGCAGTGATCCCGCCGGCATAGAGCAGATAAGGATAATGTTCTATACCTGCCTGAGGCAGATTTGTCTGCAGAAAACTGTTTAGCTGCTCATATATCGAGGAATCAGGCATTTTCATCAATACCCACCACAGAGCAAATGTACCGGCAGTCAGTATAAAAAAGATAAACTGCCAGAAAGAGCCGCGCCCTTTTTTACCCAGATAACGACTGAGTCTGGGTGCTGCGTCATTGTATTCATCCACTGAATTCTGATAGTCAGCACGTATTTCATCACTCTTCGCTTTCTCTTCAAGCGCATTATCATGCTGACTATTGAGTGACTCAAGATAAGCATTTTCCAGTTTTAACTCATCGACCTCTTCTTCAATTTGCACCATGCGGCTGTTCAGCTCTTCTGATGCTTCGATGTCCTGTTGAATATCTTCATGAATACCAGCATCACAATATTCCATGGTGGCAATACCTGCCATGGTTTTTAAGGCATAGCTATGAGGATGCGGCGTGGTGATTTCTCTTTGTGCCAGATAAAAAGATTCAATAAATTCTTCAAATTCAATTGCGGTTAATTCAAACAGGGCCTCATCTACCCGTTCAATACCCCGGGCAAGCGGGTTTTCTTCGTTATAAACCTTATATAATTTAGCGGAATGATTACCATCGCAGTCCAGCATGCGGGTAATAGCATACAGTTCATCACTCGGGCTATCAGCCTTATGGTTACTGAAACGGATGGTCACACTGCAGTCACTTTCACCCCAGCGAATAATTTTATCCAGATCATCTTCACTAATGGAAAATGTTCGACCAAATAAAGCAAAACAGATAGTTTCACCTATGGTACTTTTACCCGACTCATTAAAACCACTAATAGCAATCACACCCTGTTCAGGCAGATCCTGCAATTCCAGTTTTTCATATTTAAGGACATTTCTTGCACTGATACTATGAATAATCATACCCAGCCCTCATCTTCAAGAACCTGCAGCTTGCGTAAAGTCAGTTCTTTGGCTTCATCAAAGGCCTGTTCGTCAAAATTTTCACCTGAATTCATCTGACGTTCCTTTTCTGCATGACAAAAGTTAGTGAACTCTTCAATGGTTGTTTGACGCTCAATCATATTCAGAGGTTTGGGATTCACAGCACCCGACATGGCAATCTCCTTTAAATTTTGTATATTATTGAAATCTTGATGAATATCTTAGATACTACATATTATTCTAAGAATCTGGCAAGTATTTTAAGATACACTATTGTTTATGTCACTTACAATCAGTATTACATATAATATAAAGTTTCTGATCACACACTGACACTCTGGTGACTGAATGACTATAAAAGTAAATTATATTGACAAGGGCAGAGGAGTTGAAATTTTAGCCAGCGGTCTGGTCACAGGCAAAGAGCTTATATCTGCCCAGGCAGAGATCTATGCAGCCGATAAGTTAAGCAATCAATGCTATCATATTATTGATAAATCCCAATGTACTGAATATAACGTCACTGCAGCTGATATTGAAACTGTGGCTCAACTGGATCGAAAGGCAGCACAGGTGAATTCCGCTCTTATTATGGCAATTGTTGAGTCCAGCACGCTGGAATATAGTTTATCAGAGCTATGGCAGGCTTATGTCGAGCCCTTTATTCAGCATAGTCAATCATTTTCAAATCGTATGGACGCTGAACAATGGATTCGCGACACTCTGGAAGAAAAAAGCAGGTCATCTATCTAAAAATAGATGGCCTGCTTTTCACCTCGATAGAAGTTAATTCAATTTACGTTCATGACCAGCATCTTTTAATTTTTGCAGGTAATTCTGCCACATTTTTTCCTGATTTTGACCGTAATCATAAAATAAGTCCCAGGAGAATATACCACTGTCATGACCATCAGTAAAAACAATCTTGACGGCATAATTGCCAACAGGTTCTAATGTTGTGATATTAACGTTTTCTTTACCCAGCTGCAGTGTTTCTTCACCGGGTGCATGCCCTCTGACTTCTGCTGAAGGCGAATGGACTCTCAAAAATTCACTGGAAAAATGAAAACGGCTGCCGTCATCAAAGGCAATTTCCAGTTCATGTGATTTCTGGTGTAAGTTAATTTCAGTAGGTGTCGGTGTTTTTTGTTCAGACATATTTTTTTACCTTAAGGCATTTTTGTTTTTACTAAGGGCTAAATTCAGCAACTAAGAAATCTGTCCGAGAATAAGGTTTAAGCAGTAAATTCTCTATTCCCGGACAGACTAGCCGAGAGTCATCCTATAAAATATAGCGTGACAGATCTTCATTGATAGCCAGCTCGCCCAGCTGCTCATCGACATATCCTCCGTCGATGGTCAGGCTCTCACCACTTTTATCGCAGGCCTCATAGGAAATAGATTCCAGGAGACGTTCCATAATGGTATGTAGACGTCTGGCGCCAATATTTTCTGTCGACTCATTGACCGTAAAGGCAACTTCAGCAATCCGTTCAATGGCACTTTTTTCAAATGTGAGCTCAACTTCTTCGGTCTTCATCAGAGCAATATATTGTTCAGTCAGCGAAGCATCGGGCTCAACCAGAATGCGGCTGAAATCATGCACATCCAGGGCACTCAGTTCCACTCGAATGGGCAAGCGCCCCTGTAGTTCCGGGATCAAATCAGAAGGTTTGGATACATGAAAAGCACCTGAACAAATAAATAAAATATGATCAGTTTTAATCATGCCATGTTTGGTTGAAACTGTACTGCCTTCAACCAGCGGCAATAAATCACGCTGTACACCCTCACGAGAAACTTCAGGGCCGCCACCGCCGCTGCTGCGAGTAGCAATTTTATCAATTTCATCGAGAAAGACGATACCATGCTGTTCCACATTGTTCACAGCCTGTTGCTTGATCTCTTCTTCATTGATTAATCTGGCCGCTTCTTCTTCTGTTAAAATTTTCATGGCATCTTTGAGGGCTGTTTTGCGACTTTTTGTCTTGCCGCTGCCGCCAAGATTCTGGAACATACCCTGAAGCTGACTGGTCATTTCTTCCATGCCGGGAGGTGCCATAATTTCAACACCGACACTGGGTATATTGACCTCTATTTCAATTTCTTTTTCATCCAGCTTGCCTTCACGCAGCATTTTGCGAAACTTCTGGCGGGTGGATGCCCCTGAATGAGAAGAGTCGCCATCTTTTTGCCAGTCCTCTTTATCATCTCCCCGTCTATCATCACTCCTAGCTGGCGGCAATAAAATATCTAAAATTCGTTCTTCAGCAGCATCCATGGCATGATTCTGTACCTTTTCCATCGCCTGTTCACGAGTCATTTTTACCGAAACATCCAGAAGATCGCGAATAATCGATTCAACATCCCGACCAACATAGCCAACTTCTGTAAATTTTGTTGCCTCAATTTTAATGAAGGGAGCATTGGCTAATCGAGCCAGTCTGCGGGCAATTTCAGTTTTACCAACGCCTGTCGGGCCGATCATAAGAATGTTTTTAGGAGTAATTTCACTGCACAGCGGTTCATCTACCTGACTTCTGCGCCAGCGATTGCGCAATGCAATAGCAACGGCCCGCTTAGCATCTGCCTGACCGATAATATGTTTATCCAGTTCCTGAACAATTTCTCTGGGTGTCATTTGCGACATTGACTCTATAAACTCCTATTTAAAACTATTTTTGTCATCAGCTTGCTGAATTATTCTAAATCCAGCACCTCAATCGTATGGTTATGATTGGTGTAAATGCAGATATCACCGGCAATGGTAAGCCCTTTTTCAACAATTTCCTGAGCACTCAGTTCCGTATTATCTAACAGGGCACGAGCTGCTGACTGGGCATAGGGGCCGCCTGAACCTATCGCCATCAGACCTTCTTCCGGTTCAATGACATCACCATTACCAGTGATAATTAATGATGCACTATGATCGGCAACAGCCAGTAGTGCTTCCAGTTTTCTCAATGATTGTTCGGTACGCCAGTCTTTAGCCAGTTCTACTGCTGCACGAACCAGCTGACCACGATGTTTTTCCAGTTTAGCTTCAAAGCGCTCAAACAGTGTGAACGCATCAGCAGTCCCACCGGCAAAACCGGCAATGACTTTATCGTGAAACAAGCGACGCACCTTGCGGGCATTTCCTTTCATAATAGTATTGCCCAGCGATACCTGGCCATCACCACCGATAACCACCTGATTACCACGTCGCACTGAAAGGATTGTTGTTCCTCTATACTGTTCCAATGTATTCACCCTGCTTGATCTGTGAGCCTTCAGCCAATGTGAGCCTTCAGCCAACATGAGCCTTCAGCCAAAACATGTTGTGGCCACTGTCGCTAAATTCTCATATTAAGACAGCAGACAAATTTATGTTCTATAAGAGTTCTTTGAAATAAGGCTTATTTATACTAAAATCAAGGTATCATAGAACAATTATTTATTGCATTATGTTCTTTTTCACGCTACAGAGAGTCTTTATGAGCAAGCAAACGATAAAATATGTCTTAACTCCTGCATCGTATAATAACCGTACATTTTTTATTGGTTCTTATGCAAAAAGTTAATTTTCCTTTTGCACGCAAACTTGCCCTCTCCATGATAGTTCTTATTGTATCCGGCATGTTACTTCTGGGTGGTCTGATTATTCATGATCAAAATAAATTGCTTGAAAAACAGATGCATTCTTATGCTCAGATATTAATTCATCAACTCGCGGCATCTGCCACAGAAGGTTTTTTAACATCTGACAGCCTTGATCTGGATGTACTGGTGAAAAATATTGCTCAACATCAGGAAATTTTGGGCATTTCTTTTTATTCTGATGAACAACAACAACTGAAAACCTATGGTTTAATTCCCACATCACTGGACTTTCCAGATTCAGGGAATGAAATTTCGACATTATCATGGCTGCCGGCAGCGGCCGAATCTAAAGTGGAAAAAACCTTAATCCCGGCATTTTTAGGCAATACTGATCTGCCTTATTTGTCCTTCATTGGCAATGTCAATTATCAGGATGTTACTATCGGCTATGTATTACTGACTTTTGATCAAAGCTTATTTATTCAGGCACGTAATAAGACGCTTTATACCATTGCTCTGACGACCATCATATTAATTATTCTCAGTATTGTTTTTGCTTTTTTGCTTGGCAAACGCCTTTCACGCCCGATTGAGGCATTGGTGGATGCCAGTGATGCCATTTCAAAAGGCAATTATAAAATTCGCTTTGATGATCGCCGTGATGATGAATTCGGCATACTGATGCATTCACTGAATATTATGGCTGATGGTTTACTGCAAAAAGAATCGGTGGAGAAAGCTTTTTCCCGGTATCTGTCGCCCAGCGTTGCCCAGGAAATTCTGGGTAATCTGGAAAGTGTTAATCTGGGTGGTCAGCAGATGGATGCCAGTGTTTTATTTGTTGACATCATTGGTTTTACCAAACTATCAAAAACCATGAAACCAGCAAAAACCAATCAATTATTAAATGAATATTTTTCTTATATTTCTCAGGCCGCCAGCATCTATGGCGGTCATGTTGATAAATTTATGGGTGATTGCGTCATGCTGGTGTTTGGTGTCCCAAAACAGGATGAACACCATTCCTATCAGGCCGTCTCATGCGCTTTACTGATTCAAAAAATTATCTCAACCCTGAACCAGCAGCGTAAAGCCCGCAATAGGGTTCCGGTTAACTTTCATATTGCAGCAAATAGTGGTTTAATGCTGGCAGGTAATATGGGTTCTGAACAAAGAATGGAATATACTGTCATTGGCGATGCCGTGAATCTGGCGGCGCGTATCGCCAGTTGTGCACAGAATAATGAAGTCATTATTCCTGATACCATGCTGGCACGCCCTGGAATTAAAGATAATTTTGATGTCGAGAAAAAAGATTCCATCCAGATCCGCGGCCATGAGCATCCTGTTACTTTATACCGAGTCAATTCATGTATTAATAAAGATCAGATAAACTTAACAAAAAACATGGATAAATTAATCAAGCATGATTTCAGTAAAAAATAAGCTATTTTTCCTTTACATTGATAATGCTGACACAAATAAAATTATGCTTTGGGTTCATAAATTTAAACTTCGCCCGATATTGGCGATTATGGTGTTTATTTTTCCTTTTTTATCAGGCTGTGGTATACCTTTTATCGCTTCAAAACAGGATAACCTGCTTACTCAAATTGATGTCTGGTCTGCAGATAATGAATACGGCAAAGCCTTTGCAACACTGAATTATGTTAAATCATCTCATCCTCAATACCCAAAATTACAGCAACGAAAAAAATTCCTGTTGATTCAGGCCAATGAATACGAACAGCACATTGATAAGCAAATTCAGCAATTCATTAATGTCAATCAATGGGCTCAGGCTCTGGATTTGCTCGATCAGGCTAAACAAAAATACCCTCTGGTT
>DAOVUK010000024.1 GCA_030632625.1 Gammaproteobacteria bacterium | reverse complement strand
GATACATAACAGCCATACGATGCTGGGCTTCCGGTACACCTTTTTCAGCCAGCGGTGATAATAATTGTACAGCTCGGGTAAAATGTTTATCTTCCAGTGCTTTTAAACCACTGTTTAAATCCATAATCTCTTCATCACTTAATTTCATAGCGAACCTCTAAATTTGACTCATTATTACTCAGTTAAATTAACTCAAAAAACTTTTTATTGAAAATACCTGAGTATTTTACTTGGTTATTCGTTATATAATACCTTTTATTACGCCTGATGACAAAATTTTTTTTCAATCCTATCCTATAGAGATATACCTTTGAACTCTTTCAATCAAGTATACTCACATTCGATTGAACAGCCTGTGATTTATAATAGGTTACTTCTCATAAATAGAGAATAAAAAGATTACAGTCAATAGCTTAGCACTAATTTTACAAGATATGAAGCTATATGCTTTTAGCCAGAATGATACACCTGAAGCAAAAAAAACCTTCATTTGATCTCTGCAGGCGCTGAAATGGCAAGAAAAACCATAAACTCAGGAGAAGCCTTAAAACGATTAAAGGAATAAGGCTGTAGGGTTAAATGCTCTATATTTCGGTTACTCAAACTGACAAAAGAATGAGCAAAAAAACTGGAATTTAATCTTCAAATCGTTTAATATAAGCAGATTATTATTTTGTCAGAGTCTGCTTTCATTGTCTTTATTAGTTTGGCTTTTTAAAGCGTTATAAGTTAAAAGCCTGTATAAAGAACTAGATTTTAACTGACTGGAAACACAAAGGAAAAACCTATGAACCAAGAATATCATGATTTAACTGTGAAAATGGAATCTGAAGGCGTAAACCCAGAATATATCCAAGGCTGGCAAGGTGGTTACGTCTGTAACCCGGAGCGTGAAGAGCAGCGTGTCACAGAAGCCTATAGCGCTGGCTATGAAGATGGTCTGGAAAAGAAAACAGACGGATTTGGTGACTGGAAATAAGTCCCTGCTCTGTCTCTATAAGACGTCTATAAGATATTTCTAACAGAAATTCTTAAAAAAAAACCGGCCAGTGCCGGTTTTTTTTGTGCTGTCTTAATCTCAAGTTTTAAAATGTCGTTTATCACCAGCAAAGTCATGCAATAAAACGTAATATTTGCTTCACTTTGGATCTTTCCTGAAAGCGACCACCACAGTAGCCAACCAGTGTTCTCAAGCTGCCTGGATTGCTCAGGATAATCACATCATCTTTGATAGTTATCAAATCCTGTTTTTTTAAGCGTGCAAGAATTCTTGAAAAAGTTTCCGGAGTAATGGATAAACGTGAGGCAAGTAAAGATTTAGTGGTTGATAATTTGACCTCAGGCTGACAGGATTGATCATTCTGAACGCAGCTTTTTTCTAACAGATAATTCACCAGTCGATGTTGAGCATCATGAATAGACAGTTCAATTATTTCCTGAGTCTGGTTTTTTAAACGCCTGCTCATTTCAGCCATCAAGGAAAAACAGGCATCATTTGAATAGTATAGCTGGGATTTAAATGTATCTGAATCAAAATAAAACAAATCGGTATCACAGGTTGCTCTGGCATTAACAGAATAAAGCTTACTTTCATTAAACATCGATGTTTCAGCAAAAGTCTGACCCGATTCAGAAATATCAACTATTTTTTCATTACCATCAAATGAAGTCTGAAATAAAGTGATTTGTCCCGTACGAACCAGAAAAAAATGGCTGGCTTCAAAACCACATTCAAAAAGAATTTCATTCTTTTTTAAAGAAATTAAGCCTGCATGCTGCGAGATAACGTGGAAACATTCATCAGATAAACAATTGAATAAATGATGAGCCCGTATTTCCTTATAAAATAATGAATTTAGTGCCAAAATAACAACCTTATACTATTTTTCAGCCCGCTTTTAAAAAAAACGTTAAGCCGATTAAAAATGCAAAGAGTATATTAACTGAAAACTCTGGTCGATTAAACAAAAGTTTTGTTTCACTGCAATTCTAATGATCTAAAATTTAAAATGCGGGTTTGTAGAGATCGTTTATCGCTTTATTTAAATGCTCAATCGCATTGGGTGCGTTGATTTCAAGTACTTGAGTTTCAATCCATTTGTTATAGTGTTCACCCATCACAGCCTGAACTTTTGTGCCCAGGTAACGTTTCATGACAAAGCTGGGCTGACCATCTTCATAGGGCATATCAGCATAATCAGACATACGCTCATTCACCAGGTTAATAAAATCTTCTTTATAATCTCTAACGCCGTCAATTTCTTCCATACTGGCCTGATGAGTTCGAGCCAGATGTTTAACCATAGTGCTAATAAATTCTTCTCGCTCTTCTGGCGACATACGTTCATAAGTTATACGATCAGCCAGATGTGCCAGGAAAATAACAAACTCAACAATTACATCCATACGTTGACTCAAACTGTCTGTTTGATATTGTTCTTCTTCAAGATCCAGCAAAGCATCCTGGGCAATACGCCAGGCTAAAAATGCAGTCGCACTGGCGTTATCAGCGACTGAGCGCTGCTTGCCATTTTTGCCCCATTTAGATTTCATTCTCATAATTTTTTTCCTGATGAATTACTAAGGAGCTAATTCAATTTGAGTCTCAAAAATTTCACCCGTATTATCAATATGTATGGTCATAATATTGGGTACTCTTGACAGAATGTAACCAGCCATCATGGTTTTCATCTGATCATTCTCATCTTCAATTGCGGTCAGTAATTTATCACCAACAATTTGGCAACGCTGAATTATATCTGGATTTTCAACAAATTCTTTACTCAAAGTCCAGCCTTTGTTCATATCTTCATCCATTTTATTAAACAAAGGTGAACCGGATACTACCATGTCTTCTTCAACATTAATTGCAGACATCTGGCCATCAATAACAATATTTAAAACTCTTATCATGTTCGTCTCTCATTTATACATTAGGCGGTTGATGTGAATTAAATAATATGGGGGATAGTTGTATAAACTTCAATATCCCTGATAAACTGCTCTCTTCAAAAACAGAATTTTTTTATTGGAGCCTTACTATTGTGCTAATTCAAATTCCTGATGTCATCAACCCGCAACAACTTAAATCCATCCAGGCAGTATTAAAACAGGCCAATTTTGTTGATGGCAAAATATCAGCAGGTGACGTAGCCCAGAGCGTTAAGAAAAATGAAGAATTAATTCAGGATAATTCTCCACAGATGCAATCTCTTAATAATATACTCATGGGCAGCCTGATTAACAATGAGACCTATAAAGCTGCGGTCATGATGAAAAAGATTGGCGCACCCTTTTTAGCACGTTATCGCAAAGGTATGGGCTATGGCGGGCATATTGATAACCCTATTATGGGGCAAATGCCTAATATGTATCGAACCGATGTATCAACCACTATTTTCTTAAATGACCCTGATGAGTATGAAGGGGGTGATTTAGTCATTGCGACCCAGTATGGTGAGCATAGAGCAAAGCTTAAAGCCGGCAGCGCAATCGTCTATCCCTCAACAAGCTGGCACTATGTTGATGAAGTAACAGAGGGTGAGCGTCTGGTTTGTGTAACATGGGCACAGAGTATGATACAGGATACTAATAAGCGAGAAGTACTCTATGAGCTATGGCAAGCCAGAGAAAAAATGCTTAAAGAAAATCCACAGGCTGAAGAAACCAAAGGCGTTGACGTCACTTATATCAAACTGATGCAAATGTGGGCTGATACATAAATGTGAATTCCCTGCACTGCCTACCGTAGAGACATTGCATGCAACGTCTATCGTCATTTATTACCGATATAAAAAAACCGGCCAGGCCGGTTTTTTATATCAGGAAGCTGGAAAAACTATTTACTATGCGGGTTGGCAACTTCGTCAGCCAGACTTGCTGGCAGGAACTTCATTGCTGCTACTGCCACAGTGACTAGAAGCAATGTTATGCCAACACCACCCATACCCAATAGAAATTCAGGCAAAGAAGGCGTATAAGATGCAACTACACCGTCATAAAAAGAACTTGTCACTTCCATACCAGGAAATAAATGCATTGGGTAGGCCTGGCCACCAATAATAATCACATAAAGCTGTGCAAAGCCGCCCAATATAATCAATGCACAAGCCAGTCCTATCATTGTTCTATTTTTACCAGTTGGTCCATAAAGAAGAACCAGAGGTAGAAGTGAACCTAGTGCAATTTGAACAACCCAAAACAAGAAGGTATACAGTCCGCCACCCGTTAAAATAAAGAGTGTGATATCTCTATGGTCAGCAGAATACAAGTTAGTCAAATGATAGACGACTACAAAATAAAAAACGGCTGCGACAAAGACACCCAGTAGATTTTTTAAACGATTAACAATGTAGTCACCCAGATCACGCTGCGTATATTTATAAGATCCCATCAGAACCAGCAAGAAGAATGCTAAGCCAAATGAGAACGACATAATAATAAACATAGGCGCTAATAAGGCAGAGTCATACGCTTCACGAGCAATCAGAAAACCAAAGATTGAACCAGTACCAGTGGTCAGGATGAGACGCCAGATAAAGGCGGCCATACCCGCTTTTTTGGTTAAATTATTATAGGGTCTATCCATCATAGTCCATAAATAAACACCTACAATACCCATAAAACCTGTGTACAGCAAAATATTCCAGGTAAAGATAGAAACAAAATTAAATTTTGTCATGGCCACAATTAGTCGATCAGGACGCCCCAGATCAAGCAGCAGAACAACTAAACCGCCAGAAAGAAGTGCCATTGCAAGCATTCCTGATAAGCGAGCCAGGGGCTTATAAGCAGTTTTAGCAAAGACTGAAGAAATCGATGCGACATTGAGTGCACCTGATGCGGCAACAATTAAAAAGATAGCAAAGACATGGGGTGTTCCCCAGACTATCTGGTTATTCATACCAGTAACCCAGTGCCCATTATGTTCCATGTAATAGGCTGCGAGCATGCCTATAAGAGAAATAAGACCAAATAGGGCAAAGAAGGCATAAAAACCTTTGGAATTCCCTTCTACTTCAAGAAAGTGTAATTTTTTCATTTTATTTACTCGTTACACCAGGTATTAAGTGGTTAATACTAACGCTATAACCCCTTCTGAGCAGTGCAAATTTGTACATAACTCAGAGAAGAGTAACTAAAAAAATTAAATGCCCTGGTAGAAAACGCCAGGATTTAATTTGAGATCGGCACGAATTTGTTTGCCGCCATGTTTAGCAAGAATCTTGGAAATGGAACTTTCAGAATCATTTAAATCACCAAAAATGATAGCACCATCACTGGCTTCAACACAGGCAGGCTCCTGGCCATTATCAATACGATTGACACACATATTGCAAGATTCAACACAACCTTTACCACGTGGCGTATTTTCTGTTTGATCAGTTAATACTTCATGTACAAATGAGCGGGCCTTATAAGGACAAGCCATCATACAATAACGGCAGCCAATACAACGATGTCGATCAACAAGAACAATACCATCAGCTCGTTTCATTGATGCGCCGGTAGGGCAAACATCAACACAGGGTGCACTTTCACAGTGCTGACACATGACCGGTAAGGACATGCTGTAGCCAGTACCTTTATTTTTTACTTCAACAACTCGAATATATTGAGTTTTTTGCTCATCACGGGAATTTGTTTCATTGCCAAGGCCATGTTCTTTATTACAGGCATCAACGCATTTATTCCAGTCAACTTCTTTTGTAGTATCAACTAACATACCCCAGCGAACCTTAGAAGAAGCCCCTTCTTTAAGAGAAAAATCACTGAGTGAACGGGCATTAGCTGTTTGATACAACATGATGCCTGGCGCAACAGTTAAACCTGCAGCTGCAACAGAACCGAAAATAAAATTTCGGCGTGAGGATTCCATCTCTTTGCTAGCAGAGTCTGTAGTTGTCTCATCATTGTTTTTATTGTCGATATTAATTGTCATCTGAATTGACCTCAGGGGCAATATTAGCCATATCTTTAATTGTCAAATTATAGGTTCCAGGTACGACATTGCTATAGTTAATATTTTTATGATTTGTCAGTGCGTGAAAGTCACCACTGCCTTCAGGAATATCTCTATGACACTGAAAGCAATCGATGGAAACCGCCGCATATTTGTGACAGGAAACACAAAAATGCTGATCATTATCAATTCGAACAAATTTATTGCTTTCATCTTTTACGGCATGACAATTAACACACTGCTTTAAACTGCCATCTAATGTACTGCCGTCAGCTTTAGCCCGAAGACCTTCACGAAGTGTCTGGATTCTGTCGTGCTTGAGTATATCGGGATGTTCACGGCGCATTTGTTCAGAAGGCAATACGCAACTTTCACCACTGCTTTCCGGGATTGTTATCTCAGGTCCCAGTCCATTCTGACTTGCACTAACAGTATTGAAGCTGGCAAAAAGTGCTAACCCCACGACAAAGAGCGGCAACCTTTGCAAACTCTTTCTCACAAAAGAAGAGTTAAAACTAAAGTTAAAGTTTAGGTGCAACCACACATTTATTCTCCTACATAATACCAGCTTAGATCGAATAGCAGCCTAAGCCAGCTTATTAGCTCAAGACTGCTTAACCCAGCCAGGCTGGATAATGCATTCTAAGGAATAAATTCCTAAGAATCCCTAATCGCCTGGATAAGGGTTTCTAAGGAATAAATTCCTAAGAATCCCTAATCACCAAGTCCCATATCAATATAACCTGTTGGGCAAACATCTTTACAGATATGACAGCCAATACAAAGGTCATAGTCAGTATAAACGTAGCGACCCGTCGTTGATTGAGCCTTAGGTGTTTTCTTAACCGCATCCTGAGGACAATAGATAACACAGTTATCACACTCAAAACACATTCCACAGCTCATACAACGCTTAGATTCTGAGACGATGTCATCTTCTGACAGTGCCACCAGACGTTCAGCGAAATGGCCCAGAACTTCATCAGATTCAACATCAATTGTCTCACGCACGTGACGAGGCTCATATTCAAAATGGCCTAAAAACAGTTTATCATGACTGATAATGTCATTAGATGAGCGGTTTTCGTAGTTATGAATTGCAAAGTCTGCATCGTCAGTACCACGTACACTACTATGACCATGTACCGGTGATGCTTCAGGTGCTAAACCAGTATCACCCATCTTCTTCTCTAGAGAGAAAGTATGCTTATCAACTTTAGGACGTTTCCTCATCTCTTCATCACCATGAGTGAAATAGTGATGAATTGACTCGGCAGCAATAGATGCCTGACCAATCGCGGTTGTTAATAAATGAGGACGAACAATATCACCGGCAAGGAAGTGACCAGGCTTACCTTTCACCTGATAGTGTGCATCACCATCAATAAAGCCATGACCATTATCCATCTGCTCAATACCAGCCATGTCGCCTTTCTGACCAATCGCAGAAACAATCAGTGTGGCTTCGATATCATATTCAGAACCTTCAATCGGTGTTTTACCATCCGCTTCAAGTTTAACAACCCGCAAAGCGGTTGCACGGCCATTGTCATCTTTGACAACAGCAATAGGGCTGACACAACCAATAATAGTCACACCTTCACGCAGTGCATCATCAATTTCATGCTGTGCAGCGGGCATATTTTCGATTGAAGAACGGGACAGCAAGGTCACATCGGCACCATCTTTATTTGCCGAATCAGCGACATCATGTGCTGTATGACCTAAAACAACATTTTCTGCAAAATCTTTTTCTGCAATGTTAGTGATATTACCCAGACGACGAGCAACGGATGCAACGTCGATAGAGGTATCACCACCACCGATACAGACGACTTTTTCTGATGAAACCTGTAAACGTCCGTCATTAAATGCTTCAAGGAAAGCGACACCACTGATACAGTTAGGTGCTTCATCAAAACCATCAATTGGCAGACCGCGACCCTCTTTACAACCAATAGCCCAAAGTAAGGCGTCATAGTCTTTTTCCAGATCTTCAACTGTTACGTCAGTGCCGATACGAGTGTTCAATTTGACTTCAACACCCATTTCAACAATGCGATTCATTTCATGGTGTAAAACATCACGAGGTACACGATAGCCTGGAATACCATACATCATCATGCCGCCTAATTCAGCGTGATCATCAAAAACTGTACAAGCGTGACCAATACGACGCAGCTGGTACGCAGCAGCTAAACCGGCAGGACCACCACCAATAATAGCCACTTTTTTGCCGCTATCCTGTTCTGCCGTTTTAAATTTATAACCTTCAGTTTTAGCATTGTCACCAATATATTGCTCAACAGAGTTAATGCCGACATTGTCATCAAGCTCGTTTCTATTACAGCCATCTTCACAGGGGGCAGGACAAACACGACCCATAATTGATGGGAATGGATTTGCATCCGTTGAACGCTGGAATGCATATTCATCACGGCTCATGCCTTCATGAGTCGGCTTTTCCATACCACGCATAATATCCAGCCAGCCACGAATATCTTCACCAGAAGGACAACTACCCTGACAAGGGGGTGTTCTGTTAATATAAGTAGGGCATTTATGTGACCAACCAGCCTGAAAAATATTGTCAGTCCAGGTGTCCCACTCTTGTGTACCGGTATGATCTAACCTTGTTTCTGTATAACGGGTATTGGTTAGTTTATCTGCATTCGGAGCTGTATCAGCAGTTGACATTTATTTTTCTCCTATCAAGCTAAATTTTGTGCAATTATAAAATTGCTATGATCATTCTCTAAACAACTAGTTTAAAAAAATATTTTTACAAAAGAGTATTAAATTAACTAAAACCTAATCTTCAGATTCAGCTTCAGGTTCTTCTTCAACACCATCTAATTCTTTTTCCTGCATACTACCTGTCATAACGATCGCTTCACTGACAAGTTGGTGAATACTCACAATGGCATCCATTTCAAATCCATAATAAGGCAACATTTTAGTAAACTGGCTCTTACAAATTGCACAAATTGCTGCAATATTAGTTACGCCGCTCTCTTCGGTTACTTGTTTATAAGCTTCCATTCTTGGCAACGCACCTTTAACACGCAGCTCCATCAGATCATCGGTTAATAATCCACCACCACCACCACAACAGAAAGTTGCATCTTTAATGGTATCCGCATCCATGTCCACATAATTATTACAACTCGCTTCAATAACAGCGCGAGGAATATCAAACTGGCCTCCAGGCGTATCACCCATGCGAGAAGCACGGGCAATGTTACATGAATCATGAAAAGTCATGGTCATGTGATCGTTTTCAGCCTTATTCATACGTAATTTGCCTTCCTGCAGTGCACCATAGGTCACTTCAAGAATGTGCTGCGGGATTGGGTAATTTTGATCCAGAAAATCAAATGGACCTGCAAGTGTGTTTAAGAAATTATAAGCAACGCGCCATGCGTGTCCACACTCACCAAAAATAATACGTTTTACTTTTAATTCGATGGCGGCTTCACGAATTCTCATAGAAACTCGCTGAATATTGTCATAACTACCGATGAATAAACCGAAGTTAGCCGCTTCTGATGCTTTTGAACTTACAGTCCAGGTAATGCCCAGTTCATGGAGCACTTTACCGTAACCAATTAAGCCGTCAATATGTGGTTCTGCAAAGAAATCAGCAGATGGAGTCATCAGTAAAGCTTCACAACCCACTTCATCCATATTGAATTTAACTGGAACACCGCACTCATCTTCCATCTCTTCTTCGAGATCTTCTAAAATACCTTTAAGTGCTTTTCCCGGCAGTCCCAGATTGTTACCAATCTTATAGACTTTCTGGATAATCTGATTGGAATATTTTTGCGCTTTACCCACATTAGCTAAAATTTCACGAGCAGCCATTGTGATTTCAGCTGTATCAATACCCATTGGGCAGAAAACGGCACAGCGTCGACATTGCGAACACTGATGATAGTAGTTGTACCACTCATCTAACACATCCTCGGTTAGATCAACGGCACCCACTAATTTAGGGAAGTATTTACCTGCAAAAGTAAAATAGCGACGATAGACTTTTCTCATCAGATCCTGACGAGCAACCGGCATATTTTTTGGATCCTGAGTACCGATAAAATAATGACATTTATCTGTACATGCACCACATTTAATACATGAATCCATAAACACCTGAAGCGAGCGATAACGACCCAGCAGGTCACCCATCTTTTCCAGCGTTTTCTCTTTCCAGTCTTCTGGTAATTCACCAGGATAGCCTAGATCAGTATCAAATTCCGCACGCGATACGAACGGACCACCACCAGTCATCGCGTCCTGTTTTATCAGGGGAACTGTTGGATACTCTCTAAACTTGGGAGTTTCAAAGTCTGCCACTTGTCTAAATCCTCAAAAAATGCCTAGAAATCATTGCCGCAAAAATAGCGACTAATGATGACTCTATTCTTATTTAGGTTGAACTTTATTTTTTTCTGCGTCTAATTCAGCAGCCCATGGAGCAATATGTCTTTTTTCGCGCGGGTTATCCACTTGATTACGTGTTGGCGCAAAGAACAGTCCAGGGATGTGTAAAAGCTTACTAAAAGGCAGCAATATCATTAAAATTGCAACCAGAAACAGATGAACCATCAAAGGAAAATCTGTTGGTAGTGCCTGCCAGTCAAATATTAGCAGACCTAAGGAAAATTCTTTTACTGCGATAATATCTGTATGTGAGATAAAACGCATGACGATACCGGTTAAGCCGATAATCATTAGCAAAATCAGCCATAAATAATCTGACGGCGATGAAATATATTTTACTCTGGCAACAAAAATGCGACGCACCAGAAGTCCTGTCAGACCAATAAACATGGTAAATGCGGCATATTCACCCACATTTTGCAGCAGCACCAAAGGTAGAGGAACGTCTTTGATAAAAAAGCGTAAATGATTTAAAAGAACAATAAACAGGCTCATATGGAACATCCAGCCAAACAGCCAGGTCCATTTATTGGAACGGAATAAGGCGGTAAATAAGATTGCTTCTTTAGCCAGTCTGATAGCCACACCACCTTTTGTTAAAGGCGCAGGTGTAACGGGTATTTTCAACGGTGCAGGCACGCGTGAATATTGAATAATTTTTTTCGTTAGCCCTATTATCAGGACAAGAAAAGCCACTGTAAAAAGTAGCGCATAAAACGCTGACATATTACCTACCCATTAATAATTTTTAAAATAATGTGTAGAGACATTCTCTACTCTTATAAAAACAGCAAGAAGGTCTCTGACACATGAACTGCTTTGCTACAAGTTGTACTTATACACAACCCGTTGGCTTTGGAAGACCAGCAAATTTACATGCTTGCTTACCAGGACCATAAGGGAATAATTCATAAAGGTACTTAGAGTTACCTTTTTCTTTACCCAGTTTTTTAGCAACAGCTTTAGTTAATACGCGAACCGCTGGAGCAATTTGATACTCTTCATAGTACTCACGTAGGAAGTTGATGATATCCCAGTGATCATCACCCATTTCAACTTCATCAATTTCAGCCATTACAGAAGCAACTGCAGGAAACCAATCATCCAGAGTCACTAGATAACCTTCCTCATCAACTTCAACGTCCTTACCTTCTACAGAAATAGTAGCCATTTTTTAAACTCCAATATCAAAATATTTATATAAAATTACAGCCAAGACTGAACGTTTGAATGCTCGGCTACCAGATCAACGAAACCAGCGTAGTCAACGATTTTAATTCCGTCAATTATGTCAGCTTCAGTAAAACCGCGTGTATTCAAATCAGAACCCAGAACACATACGTTTTTGTTTGCAACTGCTGCAGTTAATTTATCTGCAACAATAGTACCTTTTAATGCACCAACCACTGCATCTTCAATCAAAAGAATGGTAGAACCTTCTTTTGACTTAGACAGACACGAGTTTAGTGAATTGCGCTCAAAAGGTGATTTGTTTACAGTGTGTAACATTGCCATGCTCTTTCTCCTATAAAAGAGTAATCCCCTTAAGAACTAATTACGACGTCTTGCTCATCCATCAGATCAGCAAGTTCCGCACGTGTAACAGGTATTATGGATGATTTCTCAGCCCAATCATCATCTTCGTCTTCATAAGTCAACGCCATGATGTTGTCCAGAGTTAAACCACGTTCTTCTAAAGACTCTGTTTCAACATAAATTTTGTTGATATCGTAGTCACCCAGGGCTTTATACGCTGGTGAAAAGTTTTTCATACCAGAAGCTTCAGTATTTTGATTGTTTGCAATTTGAAAAACGCCGTCATCACAAAAAACCAGACTAACGGATTGATCAAAAGCAGCACTAATTAATACAACTTCCAATGATTCCAATGCGTAAACGGTACCATACGGTGCTTTAGTGTTCACAAACATGAATTTCTTTATGTTCTCACTCATATTTATTCCTCTTAATCACCAAATGTTAATAAACGATCAGCCTGGATACCACCTTCCACTAACTGACCTAAACCAGAAATACGGAATGCCGGGTGTATATTGTCAGCATCTTTACCTTGTCTGCCCGCTTCATCAGCATCTAACATGCCTCGACGTTGAGCAGCAGCGATACAGACCACCATATCCAATTCATGTTCTTTAGCTAATGCCGCCCAGTTTTCCGTAATATTACGATCATCCTGAGGTGGAATTGCTAAACGAGTGGCGTTATTGACGCCATCGTTATAAAAGAACACACGATAAATTTCATGACCTTTTGCCAGAGCAGCCTTGGCAAACTGATACGCAGTATCAGAAGCCTGGTGCTGGTAAGGTCCTTCATTAATTAATAATGTAAACTTCATTAAGGATTTACCTGAAGGTTCTCTATTGACTCAAAGCCAACAAAGAACCTTAATCAATTAAAAGTGGATATGAGTAGAAGCGTTCAAGCTGTTACGTGCGCCTCTCCAGTCATCGATATGGTACTTGGTGAAAGGCAGACCAGTTTTCTCGAAGAAGCCAAACCAGCCAATTCTTTCAATCCAGTCATTCATACGTTCCCAACCTTTCGCGTCTTCTTTGTAGACTTTCAGGATACGCTTCACTAAAGCAGTTGCTTCAGGCCAGCGAGGCGGGTTGTTAGGAATACCGGCAGCCACTAATTTCTGGAATGTAGGCTTGCCGCGTGCATTTGAGTGGTTACCACCAACCCAGATAGCCAGAGTTGAATGCACAGCATCATTAATCAGCATTGGCGGGCAAGGGGGATAACAGGCACCACAACAGATACATTTCTTCTCATCAACTTCCAAAGTCGGCTTGCCATTAACCATCGCAGGACGAATCGCAGCAACAGGACAACGAGCAACAATTGTTGGACGTTCACAAGCATTGGCAACTAAGTCATGAGCAATTTTAGGTGGCTTAGTGTGTTGGATATTGATCGCAATATCGCCTTGACCACCACAGTTAATCTGACAGCATGAGGTGGTGATATGAACACGGTTAGGCATTTCTTCACGTTTGAATTCTGTGACCAGCTCATCCATCATTGATTTAACAACACCTGAGGCATCAGAACCTGGAATATCACAATGTATCCAGCCCTGTGTATGAGAAGGTGCAGTAATAGTAGGACCTGTACCACCAACAATTAAGCCCGCTTTTTCAATCGCTTCAATCATTGGTGCTACTTTTGCTTCGCTATCAACCATATATTCAAGGTTAGAGCGAATGGTGAAACGGATAAAACCATCACCTAATTCATTGGCAATATGGGTGATTTCACGCAAAGTGAATACATCGAGAATTCGAGCGGTACCAACACGAATTGTGTATATTTCATCACCACTATGAGCAACGTGCTTTAATACACCTGGACGTGGTCTTTCATGATATTTCCACAATCCGAAGTTTCTACGCATCGTTGGATGCATATATTGGAATCCATCTGGAGCACCAGATTCGATAGGCATCTTAGGTCTTTCTGCAGCCATTTTAATTTCCTATTCTAATAAATTTATTTATATTCAGGAGGAATTCCTCCTGAAATATTTAACTTATTTAAGCAACTTTTAAAAGCAGTCTTAATAAATGATATTAATAAAAGTTAAGCAGTCTTGAACTGTATTATAGTCTTGAACTGTATAGTCTTGAACCTATGCAGTCGCTGCTTCAGCTTTTTTGTCATACCACTTTTTAACTTCTTCGTCCCAGCCATCCATACGTACATATGAACACTGACGAGGCTCGCTGACCATATTGGGGTCCAGATCAAGTCCGATACCTT
>DAOVUK010000290.1 GCA_030632625.1 Gammaproteobacteria bacterium | reverse complement strand
TAAAAACAAGTCAGAATAAGGTTGTCAGTTATGAAAATTAAACGTTTTTTTGCTTCTGAAATGCGTGAAGCTATTCGTCAGGTAAAGGATGAATTAGGTGCTGATGCAGTCATTTTGTCCAATAATAAAGTTGAGGGCGGTATCGAATTAGTCGCCGCCATTGACTATGATGAAGAAGCTGTGCATCGCTCACTCGGTGCTCGTGAACAAGATCCGCAATCGCAAGCTGCGGCAGCAGTAAAAAAGAACAAGCGTTCAGTTTTTGCTAAGGTGAAAAAGCAAAAGGTCAGTTCCAGGCTGGAAGATTCAATTGAGGATGATGTTATTAGCTTCAGCCGTTCGGGCGGCCAGCAGGGCAATGTACAACAACGCCAGGCAATACCCACTGAACAGCCGCAAACAAATGGCTTTGCTGAGCTGTTGAAGCAATCAGGAACACAACAATCAGGCCGGAAACAATTTACTGCTCAGCCTGATAATAAAAGCGTTTATACAAAACAATCAATGCAGGAAAGACAACAGCCTTTTATTTCTGACTTTGACAGCTTTGATAACAAGATTGATAACAAGATTGATAACGAGATTGATAACGAGCTTGATAATGAAACACTCGCTGAAAATAGCTATCCTTTTGATTATGAGTCACTGGCTAAAGAAGAACAGAGACGTTCACAGGCAAACTCTTTTCACAATGACAGAGACGATTTTTTTTCAATGGATAAACCAAATAAAGGAAACAATCGTCAGCAAAAGTCTGCCCGACCAGGTCGTTCCACTCGCTCTTCACAGAACTCTGCACATAACAAGGGCGCTCAAAAAGTAGAATGGGTAAAAGATCCTGCTATGACTTCAATGCAGGAAGAAATTAAATCATTACGTGGTATTCTGGAAAATCAACTTTCCGGTCTGGCGTGGGGCAGCTTTTCTCGCAGTCATCCGCATCAGGCTGAATTACTCTCACGTTTGTATCGTCTGGGAATAAAATCATCCCTGAGTGAAAAAATCGTTAAACAGTTAAAAACAACAGAAAATGATTCTCTGGAAGACAGCTGGAGACGCGTCTTAAGTATTATTGTCCGTAATGTTCCTGTGGCGGATGATCTATTGGATGAAGGTGGTATCATTGCTCTTGTTGGACCAACCGGTGTGGGTAAAACAACCAATATTGCCAAGTTGGCTGCTCGATTTACCTTAAAATATGGTGCAAAAAATCTGGCTCTGGTGACTACGGACAGCTATCGGGTCGGGGCCCATGAGCAATTAAAAACCTATGGGCGAATTTTGGGTGTACCGGTTTATATTGCCAATGATGAAGAAGAGCTTAAACAGATTCTGTCACGCTTAGACGATAAACAATTAGTTTTGATCGATACGGCAGGTATGAGTCATAGAGATTTGCGCTTAACACAACAACTGAACATGCTGCGCCATAGCCATGAAACAATCAAAATTCTGGCTGTGCTGAGTGCATCAACACAGACTTTAGCCATGGATGAAGTCATCAAAACCCTTAATGCCAGAGAACTGGATGGCTGTATTGCCTCAAAAGTGGATGAATCAACCTCAATTGGTGGAATTATTTCAATTCTTATTGAGAATAAGTTACAACTCAACTACATTAGTGATGGGCAGAAAGTCCCGGAAGATATTCATCGCGCCAATACCACCGATCTCCTGAAACTTGCATTGGAAATGGCTCGACAACATCCTGTGTCAGTGAACACAGATGAACTGGCAATGTCATATTCCGGTGGAGGTCTGATCCATGCCGCGGGCTGATAATGCCAGGTCTTATGATTCTTTGTATCATGACTCTTTACTTCAGGACTCTTTGTTGCATGACTCTTTGTTTCAGGAGAATGGGTTTCAAGAGACGGCACGGCCCTTTATTTATGATCAAGCAGAAGGTTTAAGACGTATGACCCAAAGTGACTCAAACAAAAGTCGCCCAGTCCGAGTGATAGCAGTGAGTAGTGGTAAAGGTGGTGTGGGTAAGACCAACGTCTCTGTCAATATTGCCATGTCTTTAGCCGCAACTGGTCAGAAAGTAATGATTATGGATGCTGATCTGGGGCTGGCTAATATTGATGTACTGCTTGGCCTGCATCCGAAGTTAAATATTTCCCATGTCCTTTCAGGGGATTATGATTTATCCGAAGTTATTATTGATGCCCCGGGTGGTATCCGGATTATACCGGCTGCTTCAGGGGTATCAAGGATGGCCAGCTTGAGTGATGCTGAAAATGCCGGCATTATCAATGCCTTTAGTGAATTGCAGAATGAACTGGATATTTTGATTATTGATACAGCTGCCGGTCTTGATAAAAGTGTTGTCAGTTTTTGCCGGGCATCACAGGAAGTGATTGTGGTGGTTTGTGATGAGCCATCATCAATAACAGATGCTTATGCCTTAATTAAAGTACTTAATAGAGAACAGGGAATTAATCGCTTTCGTATTTTAGCGAATATGGCTAATGATCTCAAAGAAGGCCGTGAGCTGTTCGCTAAAATTCTAAAAGTCACGGATCGATTTTTAGATGTTTCTCTGGATTTTCTCGGGGCCATACCATTTGATATTTATTTAAGAAAAGCGGTAAAAAAACAAACTGCGGTCAGTCAGGTTTATCCAAGAAGTCCTTCAGCACAGGCATTTACTATGGCTGCCCAGAAAATCAACAAGTGGCCGATGCCAAAAAGACCAGGGGGACATCTCGAGTTTTTTGTGGAACGGTTAATTAATTCAAATTAAGCTGATAAAAGAAAAGTAAACGTGATCATGAGCCTGATAATGAAAAAACTTGATGTTTACAGTCAATATGAAATGCAGGATACGGTTGAGAAACATGCACCACTGGTTAAACGTATTGCCTATCATTTAAAAAGCCGATTGCCAGCCAATATACAAATAGATGATCTGATTCAGGCCGGTATGATTGGTCTTTTAGAAGCGGAAAATAACTATGATGCAGCACAGGGTGCCAGCTTTGAAACTTATGCCAGTATCCGCATTCGCGGCGCTATGCTGGATGATGTTCGAAAAAATGACTGGGCACCACGCTCAGTGTATCGCAATAATCGCCGGGTTGCAGAAGTCGTGCGTAACATTGAAAATGAAAAAGGCAGGGATGCCCGGGATACAGAAATAGCAGCAGCACTCGATATGGATATTGAAGAGTACTACCGCATTTTACAAGATGCCAGTGGACATAAAATACTAAGTTTTGATGATATCAGCATTAGTGGAGGTTCTCTAGTGGATAATATTCCTAATCCACAGAGCGGGCTTCTGGATGTGCTGCAAAAAAATAATATGAAGGAGCTTGTGGCCACAGCGATTGCCAGTTTACCTGAACGGGAACGTCTGGTGATGACATTATATTATGATAATGAGTTAAATCTTCGGGAAATCGGTGCTGTGATTGGTGTCAGTGAGTCCCGAGTCAGTCAGATTAATTCACAGGCCGTTATCCGTCTGCAAGCTCGTTTAGCACCAGTCCTCCAGGAATAGTGACAAGACTCTTTATCAGATTGCCGTTTATGCGCGTGTTCGTTTCAATTGTTTTTTGGGAAAGCCAAAAAACTGTCTCTTCAAGCTGTTGAATTTCCAGTTTTTATATTTTTTAGATTCTTTCTATCTTGTCAATTATTGTGTTTTTTTTGATTAAATCTTTGATTATTTAAAAATAATCGCCGGTTTTACTGGAAAAAAATGAATTTCTTGTCTAAAAATAGGTTGAGTCTTTTGTTGTTAGGTGTGGATATTATAAAAATTTGTAAGGTGGTCAGTTTTAGAGAATAATTTGGGTTAAAATAAATTTTCAGTAAACCCTATTTGTTTTTTGTTATAACCCGGAGGTTGATTTGAACAAAGATATGAAAATATTGATAGTAGATGATTTTTCAACAATGCGACGCATTATAAAAAATTTATTGAGAGATCTTGGCTTCACCAATACAGTAGAAGCGGATGATGGCACAACTGCCTTGCCAATACTGAATGCCGGTGGAATTGATTTTCTGGTGACTGACTGGAATATGCCGGGTATGCAGGGTATTGATCTGTTAAGACAGGTCAGAGCCGATGAAAAATTATCAACTATGCCTGTTTTGATGGTGACTGCAGAACAAAAAAGAGAACAAATCATCGAAGCTGCGCAGGCTGGCGTTAATGGTTATATTGTAAAACCATTTACCGCAGCAACACTTAAAGAAAAAATAGATAAAATATTTGAACGCATCGACAGCTGACAGCAGGTTAGAAATAAAAAATGTATTTGCGGGCAGTATTTACTCCTGGAGACTTATTAAACAAGTGACAAGATAAACTAATTTGAGTAGAAATGTATGGTGGAAGTTATAGCGCTTGACGACGTTTTCATCAAGCGGGCAAAAGAACTGGTGGTCAGCGCTGAATCAGGCAACGATGAAGAAGTAAAAGCAATTCTTGATGAATTAATTACTATGAAAGAAACCAGTTTGTTTCAGGAACTGGGTAAATTGACTCGTGATGTACATGAAACATTTAAAGCCTTTCGCACCGATTCCCGTATTACCGAGCTGGCAGAAGGGGGAGGGATAGCCGATGCAAAAGAGCGCCTCCACTATGTCGTCACTATGACGCAGCAGGCTGCCGACACCACTATGAATCAGATTGAAAATGCTATTCCCTTATGTGAAAGCATTACTTCAGGCACATCTGAGCTGCTGTCCAGCTGGGAACGCTTTACCCAGAGACAAATGCAAGCTGAAGAATTTCGTCAATTGAGTAAAACCCTTAAAGTTTTTTTAGAAACGGCCAATAATGATAGTAATACTCTAATGGCCAATCTTAATGAAATTATGATGGCGCAAAGTTATCAGGATCTGACAGGACAGATCATTTATAAGGTGATTAAATTAGTCGAAGATGTTGAAGAAGATCTGATCAATCTGATCAAACTGTCCTGTAAACATACGGGCCAGAATACAGGATCAGACTCCTCTGCCTTGTTATCAGGAACAACAG
>DAOVUK010000516.1 GCA_030632625.1 Gammaproteobacteria bacterium | reverse complement strand
GTCATACTTTAATAATCTTCAGCCTGTTCGACTTGCTCGATAAGGTTGATAGCAATACCGACAAAATCAAAATCGGTAATAATTCCCACCAGTTTATTATTGTCCATCACCGGTAAGCAGCCATATTTGTTTTTCTGCAGCTTAAGTCCTGCAGTTCTTAACGGATCAGCAGGTCGTGCATAAGAAATTTTACGGGACATAATCTGCTCCAGCAGTACCTGCTGGTCATCAATTATATGATGATTACCGTTCAGTTCTGAGTCCTGAGCTTTGAGAACATCACGCTGAGTGACAATGCCTACAGGAAAATAATTATCATCAACGATAGGTATATGGCGAATATCCTCTTTTTTCATAAGCTCTCTGGCCACAGAAACACTATCAGAGGTCTTCAATGTGATAACATGTCCAGACATAATTTCGTTCACGGTAATCATTATAATTTCCTTGTTTCTTCGAATTATTAATATTATATAGTTAATATTAGACCAAATTAATCATCTGTGATATTAAATCCGACCTTCATTTGCTTAAAAAAATAATTTAAAAAAACAAAATCAGGAGCCGGTCGCTGCATTTAAAGCCTGCTCCAGATCCTCAATAATGTCATCAATATGTTCAATACCAATGGATAAGCGCACCATATCCTCACTGACACCTGCCAGCTTCAGCTCATCGGGATTTAACTGCCGGTGAGTGGTTGAGGCGGGGTGACAGGCCAGTGTTTTGGCATCACCGATATTCACCAGACGAACGGCAAGCTGCAGCGCATCAATAAACTGTGCACCTGCTTTCTGACCGCCTTTAATGCCAAAGGTGAGAATACTGGAAGCTCTGCCGCCCATATACTTATCAACCAGCGGTTTGTCCGGGTGATCATCAAGCCCGGCATAATTGACCCATTCTACCTGCTCATTATTCTGCAGATATCGGGCAACAGCCAGGGCGTTTTCACAATGACGATCCATGCGCACATGCAATGTCTCCAGCCCCTGAAGCACCAAAAAGCTGTTAAAGGGTGAAATGGCAGCGCCCATATTTCTCAGCGGCACCACCCGGGCTCGACCGATATAGGCTGCAGCACCCAGAGCTTCGGCATAAACCACACCATGATAAGATTTATCAGGTTCATTTAAACAGGCAAAGCGTTGTTTATGTTCAGCCCATGGAAAGTTACCGGAATCCACTATGATGCCGCCAATAGTAGTGCCATGACCGCCCATGTACTTAGTCAGGGCATGGATCACAATGTCGGCACCGTGTTCAAAAGGACGGCACAGATAAGGAGAAGGGACGGTGTTATCCACCATCAGCGGCAGACCATGTGCATGCGCCATATCAGCCAGAGCACTGAGGTCAATGACATTACCCAGAGGATTGCCGATAGATTCACAAAAAACGGCCTTGGTTTTATCATCAATCAATGCGCTCATCGCATCCATATCGTCAGGATCAGCAAAACGTGCCTCAATACCCAGCTGCGGCAGAGTATGGGCAAACAGATTGTAAGTACCGCCATACAGTGTCGGTGTGGTGACAATATTATCGCCGGTCTGACAGATAGTAAAAATGGCATTAGTGATCGCCGCCATACCCGAAGCCAGTGCCAGCGCACCAACGCCGCCCTCCATCTCGGCAACACGCTTCTCCAGCACATCAGTGGTTGGATTCATGATGCGGGTATAAATATTTCCCTCGACTTTAAGATCAAACAGATCAGCACCATGCTGAGTATTATCAAAGGCATAAGAGGTGGTTTGATAGATTGGTACGGCAACGGCCTTAGTGGTTGGATCAGCGGAATAACCGCCATGCACAGCAATGGTCTCAAATTTCATGTGTTCCCCCGGGGTGGTTTGTCTTTATTATTTTGTTTTTTCTTTTTTGAAATCAGATCAAATCATAACACCAAAGAGTGAAAAAAAAATACCGGACTATTGAGTTTGCTTAAAACAGCTGTTTTTCCCGTTCCATATAGCGAGCATCCGGGTATTTTTTTCATAAATTCTGTCAAAATATAGGGGCAAAGATAAAAATAATTGGTTCTTCACAAAAATGCGTACTTTTCAATTATCAACAAAACGCACATGAAAGCTATATGGAAGAATACGTAGAGCGTAGAGACGTTGCATGCAACGTCTCTACCATTTGAACCTATCTGGTGAACCCGATAAAAAGTACGCAATAATGTGATGAACC
>DAOVUK010000411.1 GCA_030632625.1 Gammaproteobacteria bacterium | reverse complement strand
GGGAACAGGCTTTGGTCATCTTGCCATCGAGGTTGATGATGTTTATAAAGCGACTGAAGAAATTAAAACCCAGGGCGGTGAAATCATTCGTGATGCCGGACCAATGAATGCAGGAAGTACAATTATTGCCTTTGTAAAAGATCCTGATGGTTATGAGATTGAACTTATCGGGGTTAAGAATTAAGATGGTTCTTCACATTATTGCATACTTTTTGTATTCACTCGGTGAATTCAGCCATTCATAGATAGGGTAGAGACGTTGCATGCAACGTCTCTACGTATGCTTACCAAGCGGTCGTTACGTGACCGTAGAGTCAAGGCATGCCTGGCTCTCTACAATTTCGAAAAGTAAGCATTTTTGTGAAGAGCCACTTTAAACGTGGTGGAGATATTCATTAGATGAATTATCAGTGTATTATAAGCGGCAAAGTACAGGGAGTTTACTACCGTTCATATATACAGGAAATGGCTTCAGAAGCTGGATTTGACGGCTATGTGATGAACCTGTCAAATGGTGATGTAGAAGCTTGTGTTACACTTAAAGATGACAAAGCACTGCATTATTTTCTGGATATCCTAAAAGCCGGCTCACCCTATAGTAGTGTGGATCACATTGATACCCGGCAGATAGATGTTAAATTTAATAATGGTTTTGTGATATATAGCTAATTAGTGTTCATCCGTAAATTAACATTTTGGCGAATAAATTCGCCCCTACAAAAGATAGAACTATACTTATCAACTACTTATCAACTACTTATCAACTACTTATAAGTACTAAAAATGTAGGGGCGAATTTATTCGCCTATTTACGGATGAACACTAGCTAATTTTGCTTACAATTCAACTTGTGGTGATTCTATGAGAAAGTTATTCTATTAGTATTTTGAAATATTGCTTGAAAACTGGTCACAAAATGTTTAATAATTACTGACTGGCTTTATCAATCACGAACTAGTGTCCATCCATAGATAACTTTTTTGTGCGAATGAATTCGCCCCTACAGAAAATATTATTTATTTATCAATGGCTTACGATGTTTATGAATGTAGGGGCGAATTCATTCGCCTTATTTATACAGACACAAACTAATAACTATACACGAGGAAAAACAATGACAATCGAACGTTCAATAATGGCAATGGCAGGTTTTTTTGTCACAGTGACAGTTTTACTGTCAATTTATCATAATCAAAACTGGCTCTGGTTTAGTGGTTTTGTTGGCGTTAATTTATTCCAGAGTGCTTTTACAGGCTTTTGTCCGGCGGCAATGATATTTAAAAAATTGGGTCTTAAATCAGAAGCAGAAAAAGCAACAGCACAATAATTTTGGCTCTTCACAAAAATGCGTACTTTTCCAAATTGTAGAGACGTTGCATGCAACGTCTCTACAATATCTATGAATGGCTTACGGACATCCCGGATTTATTTAAGTTTCACCATATGTTGGCGGGGATTTTTTATAATCGCTACCAGTTTATGGGGCGTTATCGGTTTACTGAGTAAATAACCCTGAATCTCATCACAACCATACTCATTTAACAGATCAAGTTGATCTTTATCCTCTACACCCTCAGCGATGACACTTAAATTAAGTGAATGAGCCATTGAAATCAGGGCCTTAACTATCTGCTTGTCATTATCATCATGACAGACATCTATGATAAAAGAACGGTCAATTTTCAGGCAATCGATAGGCAGGTTTTTTAAATAATTCAGTGACGAATACCCGGTACCAAAATCATCCATCGCAATTTTTATTCCGCGTGCACTTAATCTTTTCAATGACTCTGATGCAATATTGATATTGTTAATCAAGGCAGTTTCAGTCACCTCGATTTCAAAGAGACGGGGAGGGATATTATATTTTTCTAAGGCGGCAAACACTTTTTGCACCACATCAGGCTGGATCAGCTGCACAGAAGACAGATTGATTGCAATTTTACAATCATTGATGCCCTGAGACATAAAGATCTGTATTTGTTTGCAGGCCTGCTGAATCACCCAGTCGCCGATGGCAATGATCAGATTGTGTTTTTCAGCAAAATCAATGAACTCCCACGGAGATAACAGACCTCGTTGGGGATGCTGCCAGCGAATAAGCGCCTCTGCGCCGATTATTTTTCCCTCATTAATATCCATTTTAGGCTGGTATAAAAGTTGCCATTCCTGATTTTTTATTGCTGCACGAATTTCTTTTTCCAGCAGTAAATGTTTAACTGACAATTCCTGCATTTGTTGATCATAGAACTGATAATTGAATTGGTTTTTATGATTCTTACAATATTTCTTTGCGGTCATGGCATTATTCAATAGTTCATCAACCGTATTGGCATCGGTCGGATAAAGGCTGACACCGACCTGAGCAGTAATATGAATGGTGTTACCTTCGATTTCGACTGGAACATTGATAGAATCCAACAGTCTTTTAACCGCCCAGGTGACCTGATCCTGCTGTGAAATATCCGTTAGAAGCACTGCGAATTCATCACCTGCAAATCGGGAGATGGTCAAACGTGAGATACCATCAGACTTTCGAAAAATAGTATTTAAACGTTCAGCAAACACCTGAAGTAACTGATCACCGATAGCGCGACCCAGTGATGTATTGATTTGACTGAACATTTCTATATCAATAATCAAAACAGCCGCCAGCTGATCAAGTCGAAAGCCGCGTTCCATCGACTGATGGATGCGATCATAAAACAGCACTTGATTTGGCAGGCCGGTCAGGACGTCATAATTGTGTCGATAATCGAGTTGAGTAGAAAAATCAGAGGCAATTTCTTCTAATTCATCGATACGGTGTTGCAGCTGTTCGACTTGCCCGGACTGCTCTGCTAATGGCTCCGTTTCATGCACTGCTGTCGAATCATTGGTTTCTGTGTCGGCTTGCCATCTGACCACCTGGTTACGACCGGATTCTTTGGCAACATATAAAGCTTTATCGGCCAGGTTATTGAGATCCCCGGATGTTTTTGCATTATCGTAGATACTTGAAACGCCCAGACTGACTGTCACTCTGGGACCGTTTTCATAACGCTTCGCGGTTTCCTGCTTCACTTTTAAGCGAATGCGTTCAGCATTGGACATTGCCACCTCAGTGGTCATTCCGGGTAACACCAGGCAAAATTCTTCGCCGCCATAACGGGCGACCAGATCATCCTTACGAGTACTGGTTTTCAGAACTTCTGCTAACAGTTTTATCACCTCGTCACCAACTGCATGGCCATAGTTATCATTAACCAGTTTAAAATGATCGATATCGACCATAATACATGCAAGATCGGTGTCGAGTTCCCGTGCCTGGTTAAAGAGTATTGCAAACTGTTCGGCAAAAGAGCGGCGATTTAAACAGCCGGTAAGCGAGTCACGAGTAGCCAGATAAGCCAATTCTTTATTTTGCTGTTTGATCTGGAACTGGCTTTTATGCAGACGTGTCACTGCATTTTTTAAATCTTTGTTGTGCTGCTCCAGTAAAGAGATATCATCCAGAGTGATCAATACGCCCTGTGCTTTGTCTTTGTCACCCATAATAGGCGAGGCATTGACGGCAAATTTAATGACATCATCCTTTGATTTTTCAAAGATGAG